>JAKSOT010000060.1 GCA_024405455.1 Akkermansia sp.
CTCACGATGAGCACGCCGCGCCGGTACGCCTCGTTCGTCAGCTCCGGCTGCGCCTGCACCGCCGCTATGTAGCTCGCCTCGTTCGGGATGAACATCAGCACGTAGCCGATGCTGTCCTGCACCACGCGCGAGTAGTCCTTGGTGGCCAGCTCCTCCACGTGCCGGCGGACGGATGCCACGTGCTCCTTGAGGGCGGCGTCGCGCTCGGCGTCGTTGTCGGCGGCCATGTAGCGGGCGTAGGCGGTGAGGGAGACCTTGGAGTCGATGATGACGCTGCGCTCGCGGGGGAAGCGCACCACCACGTCGGGGCGCAGTCGGTGGTTGTCCTCGTCGCGCACCTCCTCCTGGATGACGTAGTGCTCGCCGCGCTTGAGGCCGCTGTTCTCCAGCATCTGCTCCAGAATCATCTCGCCCCAGTCGCCCTGCTTTTTGGAATCCCCCTTGAGGGCGTGGGTGAGGTTGACGGCGTCCGTGCCGATTTTCTTGGTCTGGTCCATCATCTCTCGGATGACGGCATCCAGGGAGGCCTTGTTTTTGGCCTCTGCTGCGCGTGCGTCGGCCACGGCCTTGCCAAGCCCCTCCAGCTGCTTCTGAAGGGGCTTGATGATGGCGTCCATCTGTTCGCCGTTGGTCTGCTTGAGCTGCTTGCTGCGCTCGGTGAGGGTTTCCGTGGCGAGGGTCTTGAACTGCTCCACCATGGCCTTGCGGCTCTCGTTCCAGCGGCTTTCCTGCTCCTGCTTCTCGCGCTCGTGGGCATCGTTGAGCAGGCGCAGCTTCTCCTCCCAGTTCCTGCTGTCCTGCTCATGGAGCTTCTGCGCGTTGGCAACGGCCTGCTCCTTCTCCACGCGGAGGGCATCCTGCCGCTGGATGGCGGCAGCGTTCTCCACGCGGAGACGGGCGGAGGTTCGCAGGCTGAGCAGCCAGGCAATCAGGAACGCGAGCGCCAGCACGCCCGCCGCGGCTATCATCATTTGTTCGTTGGTCATATTCATAGGGTTCATGGGGATTCCTATACCACAGGCCGGGACAAATGTCAAGCAAATTCGGCGAGCTCACACCGCCGAAAAACGCCCGCCGGCCTGGGCCTGGATGCGGCGCTCCACCTGCAGCCGCATGAGCAGGGGCGTGATTTCACCTGCGCCCGCGCCGAGGACTGTGCAAAGAGTGTCCAGTGTGTCGTGCCCCGCGCGGATGGCCTCTATCAGGCGGCTTTCCGGGGAATCCGGCAGGTCGGCCTGGGAGGGCTCGCGGTCGAAGAGGTTGAGCTGTTTGGGTTCGTCCCATCCCATGTCCTCGATAAGCTCGTGGGCGGAGGTGCAGAGGATGGCGCCCTCTCGGATGAGGCGGTGGCAGCCAGCGGATGAGGTTTGGGTGACGGCGCCCGGCACGGCGAAGACGTTGCTGCCGTAGTGGCTGGCGGCCAGTCCGGCGGTGTGCAGGGCGCCGCTGCGCTCCGGGGCCTCCACCACCAGGGTGGCGCGGCTCCACGCGGCCACGATGCGGTTGCGCTGGGGAAAGGTGTTGCGGTTGGGCGGCATGTAGAGCGGGAACTCGCTCACCAGCGCCCCGTGGCCGTCCAGGATGCGCTCCACCAGCTCCGCGTTCTCCGGCGGGTACAGGTCCGCCAGGCCGAACCCCGCCACGGCGATGGTGCGCCCCCCGGCATCCAGCGCGCCCGTGTGGGCCGCGGTGTCGATGCCGCGCGCAAGGCCGGAGACGACCGTGCACCCGGCATCCGCCAGCTCGCGGGCGAACTTGCGCGCCACGGTGACGCCGTAGGGCGTGGCGCGGCGCGTGCCCACGATGGCCACGCCGCGCGTGCCGTCGCTCTCCTGCCATGCACCGCGCACGTACAGCACCACGGGCGGATCCGCCATGCGGCGCAGCGCGGCGGGGTAGTCCTCGTCCTGCAGGGTGACCATGCGCACGCCCATCTGCTGCGCGGCGTCCATTTCCGCATGCACGTTGGTGCAGCTCTGCCAGTCCGCGATGGCTGCGGCCTGGGCGGCGCCGATGCGCGGCACCTGCTGCAGCATGTTGACGGGTGCGGCGAGCGCCAGCTCCGCAGAGCCGAAGCGCTCCAGCAGGCTCTGGATGCGGATGGAGCCCAGCCCCGGGATGAGGTTGAGGGTGATCAGCGCCTCCCTGGGGGTGAGCTCCGGCATGGTCAGCGTTCCACCGTGAAGTCCAGCCCAAGGTCAAGCGACGGCACGGAGTGCGTGAGGCAGCCGAAGCTCATGAAATCCACCCCGGTTTCCGCCGCCGCGGGCGCCGTGGCCAGCGTCAGCCCGCCGGATGCCTCGAAGTACGGCTTCGCCGCGGACCCGCGCATCTCCACCGCGCGCCGCATGTCGTCGTTGCTCATGTTGTCCAGCAGGATGTAGTCCACACCCGTGAGCTTCAGGAAGGATTCCACCTGCTGCAGGTTGTCGGCCTCCAGCTCCACCTCCACGCCCGGCTTGTCCTGGTGCAGGCGGTTGATGCAGTTCTGCAGGTGCTCCACGTCGCCGTCCGTCATGAGGTGGTTGTCTTTCACCATGGCGCGGTCGTACAGCCCCAAACGGTGGTTGGTGCCGCCGCCGTGCACCACCGCCGCCTTCTCCAGCAGGCGGTAGCCCGGCGTGGTCTTGCGCGTGTCCAGCAGGCGGCATTTCGTGTGTGCGATGGCCTTCACGTAGCGCCGCGTCATCGTTGCCACGCCGGAAAGTCGCTGGATGAAGTTGAGCGCCGTGCGCTCCGCCCCCAAAATCGACTGCGCCTTGCCCTCGATCATCATCACGATGGCTTCCGGCGACACCTCGTCACCGTCGTGCAGGTACACCTCCACCCGCAGCGTCGGGTCCACCGCCTTGAACACGGCCTTCGCCACCTCCACCCCGGATATCACGCCCGCCGTCCGAGGCCGCAGCAGCGCGCGCGCCTGTAAATCCGCCGGCACAAAATAGGTCGATGTCACATCGCCGTCGCCGAAATCCTCGTCCAGCGCCAGCCGTATCAATGCGTCCACGTTATCCGATACCTTGGGGGTGCTCATGCCCCCATATTAGACAACCCCGCCGAGATTGTCAACAATGATGCAGCGCGCGTGCGTTCACTGCTTGACGCGCGGGGGCGCGCGTGATAGAGTGCAGGGTAGTCTCGATTGTCATGGCCGAAGAAGCAGAAGAACCCGCACAGAAGGATGAGGACCGCGACATGCTGGTGACGGTGAAGCCGCGCAGCCGCATGGAGAATTGGCAGTTCAAGCTGCTGGATTTGTCGCTGCGCAACAACTTGCTCAACGCCAAGATGGACGGCACGCGGCAAATCCGCCTGGTGCTGCCGAACGTGGGGGCGCTGGAGGATGCGCTGGCGGACGGCAAGGGTTTCCGCTTCGTTCCCACGGAGGATGCCGCCGCGCCGCCGGACGCCGCCGCGCTCTTCAAATCCCAAAAACTGGTCGGCTGCAAGAACGATGCCGATTTGCGGCGCAGCCTGCAGACGCTCTACAAGAACGCCCGCACCGAGCTGGAGGAAAGCGGCGCCAACACGCTCTACCTGGCGTGCGGCTTCCTGCGCTGGTACCGCAAGGACATGCCGGAGAAGCCGCTGCTGGCGCCCATCCTGCTGATCCCGGCGGCGCTGGTGCGCGCCAGCGTGAAGGACGGCTACACGCTGCGCGGGTTCGACGAGGACACGCGCATCAACCTGACGCTGCTGCAGTTCTTGAAAACCGAGTACGGCATGCGCATCCCGGAGCTGGAGGGCGATTTGCCCGCGGATGCCTCCGGCGTGGACGTGCCGGCGGTGTTCGGCATCCTGCGGCGCGCGGTGGAGGGGCTGGACCGCTGGGAGGTGCTGGAGGACTGCTCGCTGGGCTGCTACTCCTTCACCAAATACCTGATGTGGAAGGACCTGGTGGACCGCCAGCAGGATTTGCTCCGCAACCCCGTGGTGGCGCAGATCGCCAACTCGCAGCGCGGCCGCTTCCCGGAGCAGGTGCCGTTCCCGCCGCCCGCCACGCTGGACGCCGTCGACCCCTCGCGCGTGCTCGTCCCCATGTCGTCGGACTCCTCCCAGCTCTCCGCCATCATGGCGGCGGAGCAGGGCAAGAGCTTCGTGCTCATCGGGCCTCCCGGCACCGGCAAGAGCCAGAGCATCACCAACCTTATCGCGCATTGCCTGGGGCACGGCAAGACCGTCCTGTTCGTGGCGGAGAAGGCCGCCGCGCTCAACGTGGTCTTCAAGCGCCTCAAGAAAATCGGCCTGGGCAGCTTCTGCATGCAGCTCCACTCCGGCAAGGCCAACAAGAAGGAGGCCTTCCTCCAAATCAAGGCCGCCATGGCCGCCGCCAACTCCACTCCCGAGCAGCAGCCCTGGGGCGACACCGTCCGCGCCATGCAGGACGTGCGAAACATCCTCAACGACATCCCGCACACCCTGGGCGGCCCGCAGGCGGACGGCGGCACGCTGTACGGCGATATCGACCTGTTGGCGCAGCACGCGGGCATGGCGGAAATCGCGTACCCTGCGGAGAAGTCGGCGGCGCTCACGGCGGAGGAGCGCCGCGCCATGCTGGATTCCGCGCATGAGCTCTCGCTTCGCTTCAAGCTGGTGGCGGATGCCTTCCCCGGCCCCGCGCAGGATTTGCGCGCAACGGAATGCGACACCCGCCGCGAGGAACAACTGGCCGACACCCTGCAACGCTTCGCCGCGGGAGACGCCGCCTGGGAACAGGCGTTCGACGCCCTCGCACAGCAGCTGGATTGCCCGGCGGACGACGCCGTGCGGGCGTCCCTGCGCGCCGCCGCCGTGTACGCGCTGCGCACGCCGGCGCTGGACAACACGGCCCTGCTGCCCACCCGTGCCTGGAAGACGCTCCAGACGCTGGGGCAGATGCTGCCGCACGCGGAGGCGTACCGCGCGGGGCGCGCGCAACTGAGCGCGCCGTACGCGAAGGCCGCCATGCTGGATGCGGAGCTGCCGGGCCTGCTGGACCGCTGCCGCCGCGCGCAGGACAGCAACGGGCTGGTGCGCTGGTGGGTGCAGTTCACCACGCGCCGCCACCTGAAAAAGCTCATCCCCGGCGGCGGTGCGCCGGACTGCCTGAACGACCTCGCCGCGCTGGTGCAGATGCAGCCGGAGTACGCCGCCCTGCAGGACGGCGCGGACTCCCTGCCGCCGCACCTGCGCGCCACCACGGACCTCACCGCCGAACAGCTGGCCGCTGCGGAGCGCACCGCGCGCGCCCTGCAGGGAATCGGCCCCATGGAGGAGAATGCCGCCCTGCTCATGCAGGGAAGCGCGCCGCATGCGAGCGGTCCCGCGCTGTCCGACCTGCAGCGCCAGATGCAGCTGCGCGACGCCCTGCTGGACGAGCTTTCCACCCAGTTGGGAACGGATGCCAAGGCCAAGGAATTCTCTCATGCGGGGGAAGCCGCGGAATGGGCGAACGCCCTGCTGGCGCTGCGTCCCCGCTGGCGCGATCTGGCGGGGTGGAACGCGGAGGCCGCCAAGGCCCGCGGCCTGGGCAACGCGCCGCTGGTGGACGCGCTGGAGGATGGCGCCGTGTCCGCGGAGGATGCGGAGACGGCCCTGCTGGTCAACCTGGCGCGTGCGCGCATCCGCCTGCTGGCGGACACCACGCCGCAGCTCAATTCCTTCTCGCCGCGCCTGCATGACGCGCGCATCGACGACTTCTGCCAGAAGGACGAGGCGCTGATGTCCTGCGCCAAGGCGCACGTGTGCGAGCTGCTGACCCAGCGCGCCGCCACCTACGCGGAAGACGCCACAGAGCTTTCCATCCTGCAGCACGAGATGAACAAGCAGCGCGGCCAGATGCCGCTGCGCCGCCTGCTGCTGCAGGTGCCGGGCATCATGCGCAAGCTCAAGCCCTGCTGGCTCATGAGCCCGCTCTCCGTGGCGCAGTACCTGAGCACGGAAACCGAACCGTTCGATTTGGTGGTGTTCGACGAGGCATCCCAGATTCCCGTGTGGGACGCCATCGGCGTCATCGGCCGCGGCAGGAACGCCGTCATCGTGGGCGACCCCCGCCAGATGCCGCCCACCAGCTTCTTCAGCCGCAGCCGCGACGACGACTCCGACGAGGAGGCCGCCGAGCAGGACCTGGAGAGCATCCTCGACGAGTGCCGCGCCTGCGGCATCCCGGAGATGAAGCTCGCCTGGCACTTCCGCAGCAAGTCTGAGAGCCTCATCGCCTTCTCCAACATGAAGTACTACGACGGCGAGCTCACCACGTTCCCCGCGCCCGTCACCGGCGACACCGCCCTGCAGTACCACTTCACCGGCGGCACGTACATTCCCGGCTCCCGCAAGCGCATCAACCCCACGGAGGCCCGCGCCCTGGTGGACCACGTGTTGCAAACCCTGCGCGCACCGGGATTCCGGTACACCGAGAACACCAGCATCGGCATCGTCACCTTCAACATGCAGCAGCAGGCCTACATCGAGGACCTGCTGGACGAGGAACGCGCCAAGGACCCCGCGCTGGAGCCGTTCTTCGCCGACACCGACCCAGAGGCCGTTTTCATCAAGGACCTGGAGAACGTGCAGGGCGACGAGCGCGGCGTCATCTACTTCTCCACCACCTACGGCCCGGACGAGGAGGGCAAGATGTCCATGAACTTCGGCCCGCTCAACCTGGCGGGCGGCGAGCGCCGCCTCAACGTGGCCGTCACCCGCGCACGATGCGGCCTGCACGTCTTCACATCCATGGCGCCGGAGGACATCGACCTCACGCGCACCGCCGCCCGCGGTGCCGCGGATTTGCGGGACTTCCTGGACTACGCCAAGCGCGGCGCGGCGGCCTACATGGCATCCAAGGCGCCCGCGGGCGGCGGGGTGCCCGGGCTCACGCTAGCCGTGGCGCATGCCCTGGAGGAGCTGGGCTGGAAGTGCCACCCGAACGTCGGCATCTCCTCCTTCCACATCAGCCTGGGTGTGGAGGACCCGCGCACGCCGGGTGCCATGCTGGCGGGCATCATGCTGGACGGCACGGAGTACGCCGCCGCCAATACCGCGCGCGACCGCGACGTGCTGCGGCCCTCCGTGCTGGAGGGGCTGGGCTGGCACATCCTGCATGCGTGGGCGCTGGATTGGTGGCGCAACCCGCAGGAGTGCATCCGCACGCTGGATGCACAGCTGCGCGACCTCGCGCAGCGCGAGCTGGAGCCGCCCGCCGAGCTGCCCTCGCTCATCGACAGCGTGCAGGCGGACACCCCCGCCGCCGCGCCGCAACAGGAGGTCTCACGCGACCAGCTGCTCAAGGTTCCCTACATGGAGTACGAGCCGCAGGATGCTTTCCCGAACCCGGAAACGGCATCGGATTTCACGCTGCGGCAGTATGTGGTGCCGCTGGTGCAGCGGGAGGCCCCGCTCACCCTGGATTTCCTCTGCGAGCGCATCTGCCAGCTCACCGGCGCCAATAAATTGAACAAGGAGGCCACGGAACGCGTCAAAGAGCTTGTGAAGGCATGCTGCAAGGAGGGTGACTTCGCCGCCAAGCGCGAGAAGGGCGCGGACGGCACCCAGCACACCCTGCTCATCCCCGCCGGGGAGGACGCCCCCAAGGTGCTCATCCGCGCCCGCGGCCCGCGCCATTGGAGGGATATCCCCATCTCCGAGTACAAGGAGCTCGCCAAGCACTTGCTCAAGGACCTCCAGGCGGAGAAGGGAACCAAGGAGCACCTGGACGCCATCGCCGCCTTCTACGATGTCACCCCCGCGGAGCGGCGCGGCTTCGACACCTTCATCCGACAGTTCATCTGATGACCCAGTACTACACAGCAGAGCTTGGCGGCGAGCGCCAAGGCCCGTTCACCGCCGAACAGGTGGCGGACATGGTGCGCTCCGGCCGCATCACCGCCAACACCATCTTCTGGCGCCCCGGCATGCCGGAGTGGCAGCGCATCGCCGCCTTCCCCATGCCCACGCAGAAATACAACATCGTGAACGCCACCAAGGCGGGGCTGCGGCGCGTCGTGCGTTTCTCCGGCCGCTCCAGTCGCGCGGAGTTCTGGTTCTTCGCGCTCGCCGTGTTCATCTTCTTCATCGCGATCCTCATCATCAACAGCTGCATTGCCAACAGCGCCTATTTCGCCATGCAGGAAAACGTCTACACCGTTTCCTTCTTGTTCATGGCCTACTGCGCGGTGGCATTGGTGGCCGCCGCCGTGCGCCGCTTGCACGATGCCGAGCTGACCTCCCTGCTGATGCTGTTCCTGCTCGTCCCCCTGTTCGGGCCGTTGGGGTTGGTGCCCTTCCTCGTCTTTCCCCCGCAGGACACCGCCAACCCCTACGGCACCCGCCCCCTCGCACCGGACGAATAGCGCGCTGTCTTGGTTTGCGCTTGAAAGGTGTCTATACACCGTGCTAGAATACCCGCGTGAAAGTTATTGTGGTAACAGGCGGCATTGCGTCCGGCAAGTCTACCGTCGTTGAACTCCTGAAAGAGCTCGGCGGCGAGGGCGTGGAATGCTTCGATTGCGACGCCGCGGTGGCGGAGCTGCAGCAGAGCGGGCGTCTCTCGCGCGACCTGGTTGCCGCGTTCGGCGAACACGCGCTGGACGAGAAGGGCCAGGTGAACAAGGAGTTCCTGCGCGACCTGGTGAAGAACGACCCCGAGAAGCGCGACGAGCTGAACCGCCTGGTGCACCCGAAGCTGGCGGAGATGTTCCGCGAGGCCCAGGCGGCCGCCCGCCAGCGCGGGGACGTGCACACCTTCCTGCTGGACATCCCGCTGTACTTCGAGAGCCCAGCGGTGTTCGGCGACGACGAAACCATCGTGTGCGTGACCGCGGTGTCCGCGGAGACGCAGGTGGCGCGGCTGACGAAGCGCGACGGCATCGGCAAGCGCGAGGCCAAGGCGTTCATCGCCGCCCAGATGCCCACCCAGGAGAAAATCGACCGCGCCAACGTGGTCTTCTGGAACGAGGGCACTCCAGACTACCTCAAGCGGCAGGTGGAGCTTTTCTACGCCACGGAGCTGGCCAGCGAGGCCAACGCCATGCACGCCCGCAGCATCGTCATCGACCTCAACGAGCTGCGCCTCAAGCCGCTCAACGAGCTGCAGCGCCTGGCCGTGGCCAAGGCCCGCAAGGGTTCGGAGAGCAAGCCGCGCCCGGAGCTGGTGGCGGAGCTGGCGCGCACCTTCCTCTCGGAGGGCAGCCAGGTGTTCGCTTCCGGCGTGCTGGAAATCGGCAAGGACAACGTGGCCTACATGCGCGACCCCGCCCGCAGCTTCCGCCCCAGCGCGGACGACCCCGTGGTGCCGCACGCCCTGGTGCAGAAACACGGCCTGCGCGTGGGCAACAGCGTGAAGGCCCGCCTGCAGCTGCTGCACGGCAAGGCTCCGGAGCGTTCCGTGGCCGCGGAGGTTATCACGGAGATTGAGGGCAGGCCCGCGGAGGAATACACGCAGCCCAAGGATTTCGACCACCTCACCCCGCTCATCCCCACCAAGCGCCTTCTGCTGGAGAGCCCGGATATCAAGTCCGCCGCCATGCGCGGGCTGGACATCATCACCCCGCTCGGCATGGGGCAGCGCGCGCTTGTGGTGGCGCCGCCGCGCGGCGGCAAGACCGTGCTTCTCAAGACGATGGCGCGTTCCCTGCGGGCGAACTACCCGGAGGCCACGCTGCTGGTGCTGCTGCTGGACGAGCGCCCGGAGGAGGTGACCGACTTTGAGGAATCCGTGGACGCTCCCGTGTACGCCTCCACGTTCGACGAACCGTCCCGCCGCCACGCGCAGCTGAGCGACATGGTGCTGGAGCGCGCGCGCCGCCTGGTGGAGCAGGGCAGGGATGTCATCATCATGCTGGATTCCCTCACCCGCCTCTCCCGCGGCTACAATGCCAACCAGACCGGCGGCCGCACCATGAGCGGCGGCCTCGGCTCCGGCGCCCTGGAGAAGCCCCGCAAGTTCTTCGGCGCCGCCCGCAGCATCGAGGAGGGCGGCTCCCTCACCATCATCGCCACCTGCCTCGTGGACACCGAGTCCCGCATGGATGAAATCATCTTCGAGGAATTCAAGGGCACAGGCAACATGGAAATCCGCCTGGACCGCGAGCTCTCCGAGCGCCGCATCTACCCCGCCATCTCCATTCCCCAGAGCGGCACCCGCAACGACGACCGCCTCTACCACCCCGACGAGATGACGCGCATCCTCCAGGTGCGCCGCCAGCTCGCCTCCCTGCCGGGCTGGGAGGGCCTGGAGACCCTGCTGCGCAACATTGCCAAGACCCAGAACAACGCGGAGCTCCTGCTCAAGGGCCTGACCATCTCCACGCGCTGACGCAGCGTCCTGCGCCTTTGTATATGCAAAACGGGCGGCTTCATTGCGAAGCCGCCCGCTTGATTTGGGTTGAATGGTTTGCCTTATTCCGCGGCGGGTGTTTCCACTGCCGTCTCCTCCGTGGTGCCGGTGGATCCGGTGGAGGTGGTGGTGGTGGCTGCCACGGGGGCCTGCAGCTGCGGCAGGTCGATGATCTCGATGAGCGCCATCGGCGCGCTGTCCGTCTTGCGCTGGCCCAGCTTCACGATGCGGCAGTACCCGCCCTGGCGGTCCTTCGTGGCCTCCGCCACTTCCGCAAACAGCTTGGTGACGACCTTCGGCTGCGGGAGCGCGGCCAGGGCCTGCCTGCGGGTGTGGAGGGTGGACTTCTTGGCCAGGGTGATGAGCTTCTCCACGTAGGGGCGAAGCGCCTTGGCCTTGGCCAGGGTGGTGGTGATGCGGCCGTTGCTGATGAGGCTGCAAGCCTGGTTGGCCAGCATGGCCTTACGATGCGATGCCGTGCGCTGAAGCTTGGCTTTCTTTACTCCGTGTCTCATGATATGTATCTAGTTAGAAGGTTGATGATTGGTGATGGATGGGGTTATTCGTCCTCGTCGGAATAGATGTCGATGTTGCGGCTGATGAGCGCCTGCAGGTCGGAGCCGCGGGTGTCCTCCGTGTTGTCGCGAAGGCGTCCGGAACCGCCGCTGGCCGGGGCCAGCAGCTTCGGGTCGAACGTCATGCCCAGCGAGAGACCGTGCTGAACCAGCTTGTCCTTGATCTCGTTGAGGGACTTCTTGCCGAAGTTGCGGTACTTGAGCATCTCCGCCTCCGTCTTCTGCGCCAGCTGGCCAACCGTGGTGATGTTGGCGTTGTTCAGGCAGTTGGCGGCGCGCACGGAAAGCTCGATCTCGTTCACGCTCATGTTCAGCAGCTTGCGCAGCTGGGCCGTGTTGGCGTCCTGCTCCGCGTTGGAGCCCTTCTCGAATTCCACCACATCCGAGCCCACAAACACGTCCAGGTGGTGGCGAAGGATGCTCGCCGCCTGCAGCATCGCGCTGTCCGGCGTCACGCGCCCGTCCGTCCACACGTCCAGGATCAGCTTGTCGAACTCGGTCATCTGACCCACGCGGGCGTTGTCCACCGCGTACTTCACGCGGGTCACCGGGGAGAAGATGGAGTCAATCGGGATGACGCCGATCGGGCGGTCCTTGTCGTTGTTGTCGTCCGCGGTGTGGAAGCCGCGGCCCACGTTGACCTCGAAGTCGCAGTCGAAGATGGTGCTCTGGTCCAGGTGGCAGATGACCTGGTCCTTGTTGACGACGGAGTACATGTGGTCCTCCTTGATGTCGGCGGCGGTGACCTCGCCCTGCTTGGTGACGCGGAGGGAGAGGGTGCGCGGCTCCTTGCCGTGGTGGATGAACTTGACCTTCTTGAGGTTCAGGATGATTTCCGTGACATCCTCCACCACACCGGGCAGCGAGGTGAACTCGTGCTGCGCGCCGGCGATGCGGACGCTGGTGATGCTGGCACCCTCCAGGGAGCTGAGCAGCACGCGGCGCAGGGAGTTGCCCAGCGTGTGGCCGAAGCCCGTCTCGATAGGCTCAGCGATGAAGGTGATGTGGTTGGCGTCCTCCGGGTCCTCAATGCGGGTGAGAGTGTCCGGGATCTCGAAATGGGCCAGTTTGATGGGCCCCTGACTGCTGTTTTCTTCTTCAGGCATAATGCTTGTTGGCCGGGTTTCCCTCCATGCGAGCTCTGCTTCCGATGGAAAAGGAGGACCTACGGCCGGGGTTTGATAAACTCGCGCGGGCGCAGTATACCTGTTTTCCCCCCGGCGCGCAAGCCGAATTTGCATCGTCCGCCCCGCGCGTGTGTCATAAAGCCGCTGCGCCACGGGCGGTTATGCCCATGGCGGCGGTGCCTGCGGGGTGCAAGCCATCACCTTGCGGCGGTAGGCCACGGCCCCGCCGGTGAGGGGATTGGTGCCGGTGTGCTCATCCTCTTCCCAGTGGAAGAACATGCCGTGCCGCTGCCATTCCGGCAGGGATGAAAAATCCACGCCGTGTTCAGCCAGGAGCTTGCGCTTGGCGGCGGTGTCGGTGCGGATGAGGGTTTGCGTGGCGTCGTGCTCGCTCATGCCGGAGTTGCGCAGCGCCCAGTAGCAATGCGCGTTGAAGGCGTTCCTCTCCGCATCCTCGCGCCTCCAGCGGAAGTAGCGCGCCACGCCCGCCGCATCCGCCTGGATGTTCAGGCGGCAGTCGAATGCGGCCGTGCTGCCGAAATGCAGCGTGAACGCCGCGCTCGCTTCCGCCGCCAGCAGGGAGATGAGCTTGCGCGGCACGCGGTCGTACGCATCCATCCCGCCGTCGAACAGCAGGGATATCTCGTCGCTCTGCGTGTATGCCAGCTCCACTTTGAACCCGCACTGCATCAGGTGCCGCACGGTGGCGTGCATGATGTCGCGGAACCGCGTGTCGAAGGGCTTTTGGAAGTGCGTGTTGGTGAGCGTGCGGAACGCCCGCCCGTCCAGTCGCGCAATGATGTAGCGTCCGCGCGGCACAGGCTCGCCGGCCGTGTCCTCCGCCGCGCGAAGGATGCTGTCCAGCTCATGGAGCCCCGGTTCCTCCCGCCAGGGGGAGAGCACGAACCCGCCGTCCCCCATGGCGGCGTAGTACAGGCGGTCGAACCCCTCCTCCGGTGCCGGCAGCTCCAGGCGGTTGCTCATGGCCGCCACGGCGGCTCGCGGGATGCGGGCTTCCCCGCTGCGCCTGGCGTTGCGCTCCACGCAGTCCGCCACGCGGCTCTGGAAGTATATGCCCACCACCTCGTACCCCGCGGCGCGCGCGGCGGATATGTACCGCGCCCGCTCGCTGCGCAGGGTGTTGGTGTTGTCCACTGCAAATTCCTTTCTCCCGCGGATGCACTCCGCCACCAGCGTCTCCTCGCGGTGCCGCGTCTTGAGCGTGTCCAGGTTGATGTGCACGAAACCCTGCGGCGCGAGTTCGGACGCATAGTACGTGCTCTTGCCGGAGGCGGGTATGCCGATGAGGATGACAGCGCGCGTACGCGCCTGCTCCCCCTTGGAATTCGGGTTGTTCATGGGAGTTGATTCGGGTTGTTGGAATGCGCGCCCAGCGCGCGCACGCTCCCTACATACCCGCATCCCGCCAAATTGTCAACAGCAATCTACCCCATGTGTGTACACACACCGCGTGTGCACCCTCAAATCCCAAATACTACATCCAAAATCATTGCCATCCCATAAAAACGCTCGGAGAGGAGCCACCCTTGGCGTGAGTCCACACCGCCATTCGGCGGCGTATGAGCGCCAACGCCCGCTTACTAACCGCGCTCGTTGGCACCAAGCATTGCATACCAATCCCGTCTTTTTCCAATTTTCATTGGGATGCGGCGGACGAATTTCTCAAACTCAAATTCTGATTTTCCCAGCCCCCACCCCGCAACCATGCGGGTTAGCGCTCCGCTACCGGAGCTCTATGGGACGGCAATGATTCCAAATCCTAAATCCTAAATCACACCGCGTCTGTGATTATTGCTTGGGCGGTGCGACTTTCTTTCTGCCGCACACTCCCTGCGGGGGCCGCTCGGGCTTGGCGGGGGGCTGTATTCTGGTTTTTCCTATCACCGGTTGCTGTGACCGCTGTTCCTTCCCGGCTTCCTTGGATTCCACCTTGGGCTTGGGCGCGCCCTTGAGTGTCTGCGGCGCCTGTGTCTGCGCGCCGCAGGCGGGCAGGGCCAGCATGGCCGCCGCCGCCACCGCTGCAATCACGGGGTAGCTGGGTGTGTGTGCCTTGTTTTCTGCTTGGATTTTCATGATGGTATGGATTGTACTCTACCCCTATTAAGCGCGCAAGCCCGAAAATGCTGAACGACAAATGAAAGGCTGCGGGAATTGCAGGAATTGTTTTTATATTTGTTATAAAACAGCTTGAATTCCCGACGGGGATTTGATACACTGTCAAGATAGTCAGGCAATAACGCTTGACACGCTCTCATTCCGCTTATGAAGCTTCATCTTCCGTTCTCTCTCCGCAAGGCATTGCTGGCCGTCCTTGC
>JAKSOT010000061.1 GCA_024405455.1 Akkermansia sp.
TGTAATCCACCGCGCCTTTGGCGCGCTGGATAAAACCCCGCCGAATGGCGGGGTGGGCCGGTGTGGGCGTGCGTATCTAACCCCGCCCGTTCACGCCAATCCGGAAAAAGGCCCGTCCGGCAGCATGCCGGACGGGCCTTGGTAATCTTCGCGGCGCCTTGTCACGCCGAAGCTTTAGCGGAGGCGGAGCCTAACTTACAAATTGTAAATCGTAAATTGTCAATTGTAAATTAGCCCTTGCGGCGCCTGCGCGCTGCCAGCGCGCAGAGCGCCAGCAAGGACAATGTGCCCGTGGTGGGTTCCGGAGCCTGCAGCAGGTAGATGGTGCCCACGTTCTCTCCACGGCCACCTTCGGCCGTCCCGGAGTAGAACACGTAGTATTCCTTCTCGCCCGTCTTGAACAGTTCGTTGTTGAAGACCTCGGAGGCCTTGACCCACTGGTCCGTGAGGCCGATACTCTCATAGCCCGTGGAACCGATGTTGAATTCCTCCACATCCCGGAACAGGTCGTACGCCTCCATGAAGCCAAGGCCCTGCACATGGGCGATATCGTCGTCAGAGAGGGTGATGTTGCCCGGGTTCAGGGTGACCGAGCTGCCCATGAACAGGCCGCCGTTGCCGTTGAAGGCGGAGACATCCAGCGTGGAGCCGTCGGCCATCTCCAGGTTGGCGTTCAGGTGAGCGCCCTCGCCGGCGGTGAGCGTACCCACCACCGTGACGGAGGCTTCTTGCGCGGCCTCGGCAACGTTGCCCGTGTACACGCTTACGGCCATGCCTTCACCGATGTTCAGGGTGTTCAGGTTGGCCTGATCCGTGTCGCTCATGTTGTAGAACTCGATGTTGCCTCTGGTGGCAATCACCTTGTCGAGCACAGTCGCGTCTGCACCGGAAGTCAGGATCAGCGCGCCGTAGGTACCGGGAGCGTCGTTGCGCACCTCGGAGGCCTCGATCTTGTTGCCCACGGTCACATCACCGCCGGCAATGTTCTTTTGGACAACATCCGCCGCGACCTTGAAGTTGGCGTTCGCGATGCCGTAGACCTCGTAATTGTTCATGTCTGCCTCACCGTCTCCGGTGCCGGTGTAGCTCACAACGGCACGGGCGGTCCCGGCGGAGGCGGTGAACGTGACACCGGACACCTCGAAGGGAGAGTCTGTGAACGTGACGGAACTGGGTTCCCACTTGGCGAGGCTGAAGGTGGCGTTCTGGGTGAGCGTCAGGTAACCGCTGATGCTGGCGTCGCCGGCAGCGGAGAGCTCCTTCCTTATGAGGGAATCATTTGTGATATCCAGCTCCGCGCCGTCAAACAGGTACACGTTGTCAATGCTGCGGTCCAGGATCAGCTTGGCGGCCGCCGTGCTCACCGTGCCCAGGGTTTGGCCATGGGCCTGTGCCGTTTGGTCGATGGTGGAGGCGTTGAGCGTCGTGCCGGCCTGGAACTGGCAGAACGAGGTGTAGTCGATATCCTTCTCTCCCGCGGCCGTGCCGTCCGCATCCAGCAGATAGTCCTTGCCGCCCTGGGTGACCTTGTAGCCGCCCGTGTTGACGGTGCCGCCGCCGGTTACCACCGTGAGGTAGGCTTCCTTGCCGATGAAGTAGTTTTCATCCGTTGCCTTCTGCCCGTCCAGCCCCGTGAAGTAATCACGCTGCCCGTCGGCAAGCCCGCTGGCGGTGATGTCATGGTTGAACACCACGGTGCTGGTGGCGGTTCCGGCAATCGCCTGGGCGATTGCGGTATCACCGGACAGGGTGAGGGTGGCACCCGTTCCCAGGTTGATGGTGCCGCTCACTTCCAGCACGTTGGTGAACGTGGCTGATTGATTGGCCGCCACGGTGAGGGCATCGACACCGGAAACGTCGCCGTTGAAGGTGGCTTGGTTCTGCACATCCACCTTGAACACGCCGGTGGCTTTTGTGAGGCTGGCGTTCACCTCGGTGGCGGCATCCTTCACGCGGAACATGGTGTATCTGTCACCGAAGCTGCGGCTTTCAAACGTACCATTCCACTTGCTGATATCGTTGGTGAACTCGTACGTGTAGGTGGAACCCGTTTCGCTGGAACGTCCCAGCTTGCCGTCACCCGCAATCTTGCCTGCAAAGGTGAGCGTGTTGCCGTTGTTGCCGTCGTTCTGCGCAAATGCCCAGTCGTTGTTGCCTTTCTCCAAGAGAAGGTTGGCATTGATGGTGCAGCTGGCGGCCCATCCGGATGTTCCCTTGAGTGCCACCCAGCTGTTCTCGTTGACCAGGCCTTCCAGTGTGCCTTTCATGTCGTTGGCGAAGGCGACATTGGAAATGGCCACCGTTCCGGTCCAGTTGTCCGCATCCAGGGAAACCTTGTCTCCGAGCGTCTTGGCGTTGCTGGCCAGGGCGTACGTGCCGGAGCCGACAAGTGTCTTGGCGGTGGATGGCGTTCCCCCGGCGGTCAGGACCTGGCCCTCCTTTATCTGCAGATACTGGGCCTTGCCCATCTCCGCGTCGGAGTAGGTGGCGTCGCCGTTCACATAGTAGGTGGTGTAGTCGTGCTCGTCAAAGGTCACCACGCCGGAATATTGGTCCAACGTATGAGTGGTGTATTTGCCGTATTTGAAAGTCAGGCCATCCGAACCGGCATAATCGCCATCGTTCAGGGTGATGAATTGCACCGTGCCGCTAAAGCTCGTGTAGCCGTTCCCCTCGGTGGGTGTCACCTCGCCGGGGCCGGTGAGCGTGAGCCCGGAGAGCTCGTACGTGCCGATACCCAGCAGCAGGTAGCCGCCATTGTTCACCTGTATGGATTCTCCCAGGCGGTCAATCCCGTTGATCTTGTTAAAGCCGCCGTCCACATGGAGGCCGCCAACCTTCAGCGAGCCGGTGAAGTCGGCCATGCCGGCTTCAGCTCCGGTCACCGTCAGCACGCCGGTCACGTCCAGCGTGCCGTCGCTCGTGTCGCTCGCAATGTAGGCGGCGGAAATGCCGTTGTTCCCGGTAATCGCCAGCGTGCCGTTGTTCACGGTGAGCGAGCCGTTGAACGCGCTCATGTCGCCGCTGAACGTTTGCTTGCCAGTGCCGTTCATCGCCAGGTTCACACCGCCCTCCAGCTTGATATCGGAGGTGTAGGTGTCGGAGCCGTTAAGAGTGAGGGTGGCGGAGCCTTGATCGGTGCCGTTCGCCACAGACCACTTGCGCTTGTCCGTCACCATGTCGGCGGCTGCATCGCTCAAGCCGCCGATGGTCACGTTGGCGGCCTTGAGCTTGAGCGTGTTGGTGAGGATGTAGTTGGTAACGTCCGTGCCGTTCTTGATTTGCACTTCCGCGCCGCTGAACATGGTGCCGTCCACAAAGTTGAAGTTGGCGGCACGGTTGTTGCTGCCGTCTCGCTCAGACATGAGCACCAGCTTGCCGCCGAAGGGCGTGGCCTGCGTCTGCCCGTCAACACCCAGGTTCCACTCGCTGGTGGAGGCGCTGTGCGAGCTCAGCAGGGTGAGCGTGCCACCCTTACCACCGGTGATGCTGGTGAAGTTCATCGTGGCGTTAAAGTTGGTATCCACGATGGTGGCGGATTTCTCCACGACGATGTTGCCCAGATTCTGTTCCTGACCAGCGCTCAGGGCGTGCATGGTTAAGGTGATGCCGTCTCCGAGCGTCACGGTATGGGAAGCATTGGTGAAGCCCGTCACCGTGAGATCCTTGTTGAACTGCACGTCCGTGTCCGCAACCAAGTTCAGCGTGCCGCCGCCCCTTTCAATGGTGGCGTTCACCACGTTCGCGGAGCCGGCGAAAGTGAGGGTGGTGGTGCCGCCGCTCATCTTGAACTTACCGGTCCACTCGCTGATGTCGCCCTTGTACGTGTAGTGCATGTTACTGGAGCCCTTGCGCTCAAACGTACCCGTACCGCTCCACTTGCCGGAGAAGGTGGCAGTGTTGTTGGTGGTGGAGCCGGTTGTAGCGCCGTTGGACCATGCAAGGGTGTTGCCGACATCAGTGAGCTTGATGTTCTCCTCGATGGCCCCGTTCCAATCGCTAGTCCAGCCGTCCAGGCCCTTCACCTCCACGGTGGAGAGCTTGCCGTTGGCCAGGCGGGCGAAATCAACCAAATTGCCCGTGGAAGTACCGGAGACGACCACGGTGCCGGTCCAGTCGCTGCTCAGGGAGAAACTCTTGCCGAGTCCGTAACCGTTGGCAGAGGTGAAATTGTTGCTGCCTCCGGTGATAACGTATGTGCCATCGCCGTGCAGCGCCTTGGCTGTGTTGGAGCCGGCCATTCCGGCGGAAGTGAGCGTGGCATCCCTGGCAATGGAGATGTCGCTGGCGGCATCCATGTCGGAGCCGTACGTGAAGCTGTCGTTCACGTAGAACATGCCGCCCTCAGGATTGCTCTTGAAAGTGACAACAATCGACTTGTCGTCAGTCTGCTCCACCTTCGTGCCGGTGGCCGGATCAATGTCGACGGTTCCGGTGAGCGTGCTGCCCTCGGAGCCCTTCACCAGGTAGTACCGGGCAGAGGTCTCCAGGAAGCCGCTGTTGGCATAGTGGTCTGTACCCCTGTCGACGCCGCTGTACACCGGCGCGGCCGAACCTTCCACCACATCGAAGTCCGCCATGTGGACGGTGTCCAGCTTGACCGTGCCGGTGAGGTTCATCGTGCCCCCGTTGTGCATGGTGGCGCTGGCGGTGATGACCCCGGTGGGATTGATGGTGAGCTCAGCCCCTGCGGCCACCTCCACGGCGTGCGTGGAGAGTGTGGAATTGGGCGTGAGGACAAGCTTGCCCTTGGAGACGGTGATGGAACCGTCAAAGTAGCTCATGTTGCTCAGGGTGCCCGTGAAGGTCTGGGTGCCGGAGCCGTTCATGTGCAGGTTGACCTTGTCCAAGATCCTGGAATCGGCCTCATAGGTGCCGGAGCCGGTGATTTCCAAGGTATAGGCTTGGTCAGAGGTGGAGACAAAGTTGGCGATCCCGTCAGGTTGCGCAACGGACAGGCTGCCGCTGCGAATATAGGAGCCTCGGTTGACCAGACCCGAATTGTTGCCATTGTCTTTAGCTGCAATGCCGGCCACCCTGGCATCCGTTCCCAGGGAGAGGGAAATGCGCGTGTTGTTGTAGTTTGAAGCCCAGTTGCTCAGCTTGAGCGTGGCATCCCGGAGGACATCCTGTGCCGCCAGGTACACATCCGTGGTGGCGCGGGAGCTTGCGCCCTGGCTTGTTTTGGAGGTCACCCAAACGGTACCGGTAAACAAGTTGTCGCCGTAGGTTTCTCCGTCTGCACCCAGAATGAAGTGGTTGGCCGTGATATTGTTTCCGCTGTTGGTGTACAATTCCACGGTTGTGGAAGCCGTGGTGCCGCTGCCGAGAATCTTCCCGATCGTCAGCTGATGGGAAGGCGTTCCATACATTTCCACCTTCAGGGCGGAACTGCCGGAAACAGTCAGGGTGCCGATGCTCAGGTCGGCGTTCCCCTGCACGGTGAGGGCCTCGCCGGTGCCGGTGAGGCTGAGAGCCTTCATGTTCACGGCGCTGCCGGAGCCCGTTTTCACGACTGCGGTGAGCGGGTTGCCGGTGCGGTTTTCCTTGAGCTCCAGCGTGCCGCTGAAGCCCTGCAGGGAGTTGATGGTGAGATGGGAGCCGCTGCCGTCATCCGTCTTGCCGCCCTCGAAGTACAGCGTGCCGGCGTCATCGCCCACCAACTTCTCAATGGTGACATAGCGCTTCCAGCTGGTGTTGGGAGCCGAGATGGCGAGCTTGTGGCCGTTGAGCTGCGTCTCGTCTGCCAGGGTGAGCATGTCGTCGGTGGCGCCCATATCGGTGATGCTGATGGAGGCATCGCCGTTGGCCAGGGTCACGTTGTGGAAGGTGGCGGACTTGGCCTGGTAGTTGATGGCGGATCCTGCGCCCAGGACAACCTGCTTGAAGGAGGAGATGTCGTAGGTGTAGCCCTTGGCACCGTTCATGGAGAAGTTCAAGCCGTCGCCGATGGTGAGCACACCGCCGGCATGCGTGGCATCACCGTTGGCAAGCGTGATGTTGCCGGTGGTGGTGATGTTGGCGTTCTCGCCCACCAGGTTGGCGGTCACCTCCGCGGCGGAGGAGGCGGTGAGCGTGCCGTCGAGGTTCAGGGCGAAGCCGCCCAGGTTGAAGCGGCTGATATCGGTGGATGCGCCGTCGCTGACAACCACGGTGGAGTCTCCCGCCTGCACGGTGAGATTGGCGCCCTCCTTGAGGGCTTCCAGGAATTCCAGCGTGCCGCCGTTCATGGCGATGGTTGAGGCGGCGTACGCGGGGTACTTCTCCGCCGGGCTGGAATACTGCACGGTGTCCCCGGCATTCACGTAGAAGGTGGTGGTATCGGCTCCCGTGGCCGTGAGCATGCCGGAGTCCGTATCATAGCTGAACGTGTTGCCCGCCAGGGCGCCTGCGCCCACCAGGGAACCCGTGTTCACGGTGAGGGCGGAGCCCGCCGCGGCGCCGTCCGCCAGCTTCATCACCTCGCGGCTGCCCAGCTTGAAGCCGCTGGTGCCCTCCGAATATTCGCCGGAGGGGTGGAACTCGCTGCTGCCGTCCATGGAGATGACCAGGCCGTCCGCCAGGGCGACGCTGCCGTTGTAGGTGGCGGTGTTGCCCAGGGTGAGCGTGCCGTCAAGCGTGGCGGTGGAGGTGTCTTGCGTGGTGATGTCGCAAGCCGTGAGGTTCAGGTTGTGGATGGTGACGTCCGTGCCGCCCTTGAGCACCAGGCTCTCGGTGACCAGGCTGGCCAGGATGCGGCCCGCGGTGTAGTTCTCCAGCGTGATGGCATCTGCGGTGATGGTGCCGTTGTAGGTGTCGAAACCGCCCGTGTACCCGGAGGCCTCCACGTTCTTCAGGGTCACCGTGTCTGCGGTGATGTTGCCGCCGATGGAAGCCAGGTTGCCATCGATCGTGACGTTGGTGGCGCCGCCCACGGTGCCGCCCAGCACATCACCCCTGATGACGCCGCCCTTGATGAGAATGTTGCTGTCGCCCGCGACGGCACCCTTGAGTGCATCGCCATGAACGCTCCCCTGAACGGTGCCTCCGTTGATGGTGATGGAAACGCTGCCCACGGAACCGCCCGTATAGGCGCCGCCGTAGCCGCCACCGTAGATGCTGCCGCCCACGGAACCGCTGTTGAGATAGATTTCCGCCCTGCCGACATCGCCGCTGCTGTTGACAGCTCCACCGAAGATGTCGCCGCCGACGGTTGTCTTGTCAAGGTAAACGGCAAAGGTTCCCTGGATGCTTGCCCCGGTGAAGGCTGCGCCGATGGAAACGTTGGACGTTTGGCCGTAGGCCCCGGACCCCAATGTCAAGTTGGCAATATCCAAGGTGACATTGCCTGTGGTGGTGCCGGCTTGGACGCCGAAAATGGTGTTGGCCACACTGCCGCCATCGATTTTGGCATTGATGCTGTGGGTGAAGTTCACGGCGGCGGCGGCAATCCAGGACGCCCTGGAGGTGTGGATAAAGGTGGCGTCGCCGGTGAATTGGCTGCTGTTGGTTATACCCTTTTGATTGCCCAGGTCCCCGGCATCCGAGTAATCCACGCCGCTGGTCGAGGGAGTGTTGTCATGGGTGGGCATGGGGGCGCTGCTGGGAACGAGCTCCTTGTAGCCGGGATCCTGCACCACATGGTAGGGGTTCTCGCCAATGGCGTACGTGGTGGTGGGGGCGTACGCCGTGTCGGCATACATCAGGCCGGTCAGGGTGGCGGAGCCGCCCGTGGCGACGACCGACACGCCGTTGAGGCCGGAGCCCCCGGTGGCGCCAAGCCCCTGGCCGATGAGCATGTCTCCCAACCACACATAGTAGCCGCCCGCCACGTTCTGCGCGGTGTTGCCGTTGTGGAAGGCGATGCGGATGGTCTCGTTGTCGGCGCGGGAATTGTCCTGGCAGTAGAGGATGCTGTCACCCCACATGACATAGCCCTCGGAGAGGTTGAGGGTTCCGCCGTTGACACCGTCGCCGATGGTGATGGCGAGGGTGTTCTGCGCGGCGCCGGCGAGAGAGCCCCTGTGGAGGCCGGCGTCCAGCCAGCCGCCCTGCTCGCCGTTGCCGAAGGTGGCCTTGAAGTCAATGGTGTAGCCCTGGTCCTCAATGAAGGTGTTGTTGAGCAGGGTGGCGTACTCACCGTTGTTCAGGGTGACGGCCTGCTCGGGAGCGGCGGTCCAGCCGGCCTCAGTGGTGGCGGAGCGGCTCAGCCCCGCGGTGCGGCCCGCCAGCCCCATGGCGCGGTTCAGGTTGCCCGCCATGATGATGGAGCCCTGCTGGCTGGGGTGCAGGCGGTCGGCGTTGCGGAAGAAATCATACGGGCCCTCGGCGGACTGGGTGGAGAGGATGGTGACATCCGTGAGCCCCTTGTTCACGTCCACAAACTGCACGTTGGCCTGGGAGGTCTTGTTGTACTCGGCCACCCACTGCTCCAGCATGGTGTTGTAGCCGGCCACGGCGGCGTGGTCGGATGCGGTGTTGTGGTTGCCGTGGCCCGATGCCCACACCGGGATGGAGAGCACGTAGAAGTTGTCCCCCGCTCCCAGGTTCATGTTGTTCAGGATGGTGTTCAGGTCGCCGGACATGGTTGCGCCCTTGGTCCACGTCCACTTGGCATCAAGAGATTTGTCCGCCCCGCTGTAGCTTACGGTGCCGCCCAGCAGATTGTCGAACTTGTCCGCGTATGTCGCGTAGGAGACGGGGTCTTTGGTGTCGCTCAAGATGTCGTTGGTGCCGATGAGCAGCGTGTAGGTGTCGTAGTCCGTCTTGCCAATCTGGGAAACCGGCTGGCCGGTGTAGTGGCCCTGCCCGCTGATCATCTGGTAGGCGCGTCCGCTCGCCTCTGCATAGTGAGCGTTCTCGAAAGAGACGCCGCCGTACGCATCGCCGGCGTCGTTCATGTTCCAGATATCGGAATTGTAGCCGCTGCGCGGGCCGTTGATGTCAAAGGTGATGCCGTTGTCCACAAAGGACTTGAACAGCTGCCAGCGGTAGGTCTGGTCGTGCACGCCGTGGGTGATGGAGTCGCCCATGAAGAGGATCTTGCCCACATCTGTGCTTGCGGCATCCTCTGCATAGGCGCTGCCGCTGCTGAGTGTGGTGAATGAAACCGATGCGAGCGCGGCGATGAGCGCTGCCTGGAACTGGTGCGGAAGACGGAGTTTCATAACGGTTTTTTCGGTTTTGAGTTGTTGATGTTTTCGGTTGAGGTTTCGAGCGCGCGTATCGCAGGGCGCGCGTCACGCGTGCGAATATAGTGCGACTCTGCCCCCAATGCAAGCCCAAAGTGGCAAAAAGAAATGAAAATTCGTTGGTTCGCGGGAAATTCCGGTGAAAATCCGGGGAATTCCGCATGCCGGCCTTGCGCGGCGGGGTGGATACGCGCCGCGTTACTCCATGACGGCCCAGATGCGGCCGTTGGCGGAGTTGACGAGGCGGAGGGGGAGGCCGAAGGCCTGGCGGAGGATGGGCTCGGTGAGGACGTCCTCCCGTGCGCCGCGGGCGATGATGCTGCCTTCCCGCAGGATGAGGCCGCGCGAGAACGCGGGCAGGATGTCCTCGATGCGTTGGGTGATGAAAATAATGGTGAGCTCCGGGCGCTGGACGGCCAGCTCCGCAATGGTGTTGAGCAGGAACTCGCGCCCGGCGATGTCCAGGAACACGCTCGGCTCGTCCAGTATCATCAAATCGGGGCGGGTCATGAGCGCGCGGGCAATGAGCACCTTCACCTGCTCTCCGGAGCTCATGGCGGCCACGGGGCGGTCCGCCAGGTGTTCCGCGCGGAGGGATGCCAGCAGCCCGGCTGCGCGGGCCTCCTCCTCCGCCGTGGGGGCGCGGAAGAGGCCGATGGTGGCATCCGGCCCGGAGAGGACCATTTCCCGCCCGGTCCAATCCCGCCCGCCGAGCCACTGGTGCATGAGGGGGCTGACCCAGGCGATGCGCTTGCGGAGCTCCTGGAGGTTGACGGTGCCGAAGCGGTGGCCGAGGACCTCCACGGTGGCGCCGTAGAGGGGCCAGGCGTAGCCCATGAGCATGCGCACCAGGGTGGTCTTGCCGGCGCCGTTTGCGCCGAGGATGAAGCAGCGCTCGCCGCGTTCCACGCGCCAATCGATGCCGTGCAGCACCTCCCTCCCGGAGAGGAACACGCTGGCGTTCTCTATGCGTACGGCATCCATGGAAAAGCAAACGGCGGGGTTGCAGCGCACCGCAACCCCGCCGGGAATGGAAAAATCACTTGCGCTCGAAGAGGGAGCGGATCTTCTTGCCCACAATCTCCACGGGGTGCTCCGCCAGAGCGGCGCGCTTGGCCTGCAGGTTGGGGGCTCCGGCGGCGGCCTCCGCCAGCCAGTCCTTGGCGAACTTGCCGCTCTCGATGCGCTGCAGGCTCTCCTTCATCTTGGCCTTCACCTCCGGGCCGAGGATCTGCGGGCCGTTGTAGTACTCGCCGAATTCGGCGGTGTTGGAGATGACGCTGTTCATGCGCTGGATGCCGCCGCTGTAGATGAGGTCCACGATGAGCTTGGCCTCGTGCACGCACTCGAAGTACGCCATCTCATGCGGGTAGCCCGCCTCGATGAGCGTCTCGAAACCGTACTTCATCAGGTCCACCAGACCGCCGCAGAGCACGTTCTGCTCGCCGAAAAGGTCTTCATAGGTCTCCTGCGCCATGGTGCACTCCAGCACGCCGCCGCGCGTCAGGCCCTCCGCCTTGGCAATGGCCAGCGCCGTGGCGCGCGCCTTGCCGCTCGGGTCCTGGAACACCGCTATCAGGCCGGGGCAGCCGAAGCCTTCCTCGAACACGCGGCGAACCTCCGTGCCCGGGCCCTTCGGCGCCACCATGATCACATCCACGTCCGCCGGCGGCTCAATCGTCTTGAACACGTACGCAAAGCCGTGGGAGCAGCACAGCGTCTTGCCCGCCGCCAGGTGCGGCTTGATTTGGTTCGCGTACACCTCGCCGTGCTTCTCGTCCGGCAGCAGCAGGTGAATGATGTCCGCCTTCTTGGCGGCCTCGTCCACAGGCATCACCTCGAATCCGTCCTGCACCGCTGCATCCCAGCTCTTGCCGGGGCGGATGCCGATAATCACATGCACGCCGCTGTCGCGCATGCAGAGCGCCTGCGCGCGACCCTGGGCGCCGTAGCCGATAACCGCCACGGTACGGTTGTTCAGAACGCTCACGTCGGCGTCCTTGTCATGCAGAATGTCCATTGTCTGAATATTGGTTAGGTTAAACGCCACCCCCTTGCGGAATGACGCGAGACAATATACCACCCGCCCCGCGCTAATCAAGCGGTATTTGGCAAATTATGACAAAACGCGCGCGCCGCAAAGCGCGCCGCGCGGGAATTCCCAAACTTTACACGCGCCGGGAAATCGTATATAATGCACGGCATGAAGCCGCTCACAAAGCTGGGTGAAAAGCAGATGGAGGACGGCAGCGTGTGGGAGCTGTGGGAGCGCGACGGCGAACTCTCCCTGCAGCACGACGGGCTGCCGTGCGCCGGCAGCTTCACCCACGGGAGCGAGGAGGCCATGGCTGAAATCGCCACCTCCCCCATCACCCGCGCAGGCCAGCCCCAAATCATGATTGCCGGGCTCGGCCTCGGCTACGGTCTCGCCAAGGCCATGCAATGCCTCCCCAAGGAGAAGGCACGCTTCATTGTGGCCGAGCCCGTGGACGCCGTCGTCGACTGGAACCGCACCCACAGCGAGAACAAAGCCGCCCTGGACGACCCGCGCGTGACCGTGGAGTGCGCCGCGGCGGCGGATTTGTGCCGCAAGCGCACGGGGTCGCTGCACGCCATCCTGCTGCGCCACACCTTTGCGCGGTGCGAGATGAGCCTGGGAGACGCGCAGGCGTTCTTCAACGCGCTGAAAGGCGGCAGCCTGCTGGCCATCACGCTTTCCAAGCGCGACAAGCGCCTGGAGGGCACGCTCGGCAAGGCCGGGTTCGAGACCAGCACCTCCCCCGTGCCCGCATCCTCCAAGGGCAAGCAGAACCGCATGCACATCCTCCTGCTGGCGCGCCGCGGCAGGTTTGTGCCCTTCGCAGAACGATAACCCCCCTCCCGCCATGCCGCTCCCTTTCCCCTATTCCGCACGCCGCTCGCTGGACGAGCGGGAGCAGCTGATGGAGAGCCGCCAGCACGGCATCTCCGGCCTGATTGTGCTCGCGGGCGTCATCCTGCTGGTGCTGGTGCTCTTCCTCGCATCCCTGCTGGTCCTCAACCCCCTGATGGAGCTCTACAAGCTGGAGCAGGACCGCGACCAGGCGCAGGATGAATTCCGCCGCGCCAAGGCCGCGGAAACTCAGGCATACAACGAATTCCACTGGATGATGGATCCGGAATACTTCGAGCAGGTGGCGCGCGACCGCGCCAACCAGGCCAAGGCCGGTGAAACCGTCATCCACCGCCCGGCACCGGAGCGCCGCCCAAGCTCCGCCACTCCCCCGCCCCAGCCCGCCAGAAACTGACGGCCCGCCGCCGGATGATGCGGGTGTACGGAAAACGCTCGGAGAGGAGCGAACCATACACCGGCACCGCCTACCAAAGCCGCCGACGGCCCCCGGAGGGGCGCGCCGCTTGCGGCGCGGTAAGGCGGATTGGACAAACCGCGAAGCGTGTTTGCCCCGCAGGGGTGAGGGCGCGAGAGGCGCGCCCGAATCAACCGCACCTGTTGCCGCCAATCATTGCATACCCGGAGGCGGAGCGCCTTTCCAAAAAATCTTTGGGCGCAGATGCCTCATTTCAGTCTTTATGCTTGACCGCGCGGGGGTGGATGGTGTACCCTGCTACCATGCGTTATCGAGGCGTAGAAAACTGCAAAACGAGGAAAACGGATGGTAGGCGTGCGCGGCGCGGCAAGCGCGGCTTCGCGCTCATTGCCACGCTCACGCTCATGATGCTGCTGGCCATGCTGGCGGTGGGCGTGCTGGCCATGGCGTCGTCGCAAAGCCGCATCTCCATGCAGGCGGTGCTGCAGGCGCAGGCCCGCCAGCAGGCTCTGGTGGGGCTTGATGCCGCCATCGCACAGCTCCAGATCGAGCTGGGACCCGACCGCCGCGTGAGCGCCAGCTCCGGCATCCTGCGGGAGGACGAGAACGCCCCGGGCACCCACCTGCTGGGCGCGTGGGACAGCTGGGACGGCCCCATCTACGGCAAGAGCGCGTCCGGTCACGGCCAAATCCAATCCACCTACACCCAGGGGCGCTCCAACATGTTCCGCCGCTGGCTCATCTCCGCCATCAAGCCGGACGACACCCGCTCCATCAGCACGGCCGCCCAGCTGAGCAGCCGCAAGCCCGGCCAGCGCGTGTGCCTGCTGGGCCAGGGCACGCTGGGCGACACAGCGTCCGCCAGCCAGTACATCTATGCGGACATGGTGCCGCTGCCCCCGCTCAGCGAGAGCGACCCCAACACGGGCTGCTTTGCGTGGTGGGTGTGCGGTGAAAACCAGAAGGCCAAGGTGGCGCTCAAGGAACCGGAGGAAACCAACGACCCCATCGAGGTGCTGCACCGCACGTGGAATACGCCGCCCGCCAAGTTCGGCGAGGAGACGGGGCTGGGGCTGCCGGACAGGCTGGACCGCCCGGAGCGTGTGCTCACCATGCCGGAGCTGCCGCTGCTGAGCGGCTCCTCCGCGCCCGCCGGCATGCCGTATTTCTTTGATGCCACCGTCTCCTCCCACTCCCTGCTCACCAACGTGCGCACCGGCGGCTTCAAGCAGGATATCTGCCTGCTGCTGGACAAGGAGAGCCTCACCGGAACCGAATTCGCCTGCCGCAGCAGCCAGGACTGCCCGATTGTGGAGGGCACCGACGCGCCCAAGGGCACCGAGCCCTCCATGCCCATCGGCTCCTGGCAGACCATGTACGCCTACTACAACACCTGGCCGGACGGCTCCTCCACGGACGACGCCTTCGCCGCACGCCTGCAGGGCGGCCTCTCCGGCAATCTCTACACCCGCATGAGCGGCTCCGCCACGGATGTCTCCGGCGGCTCCATCAAGAGCCCGGACACCGGCGGCCAGATGTCCTTCTACGATTCCCGCTCCATGATGGACTCCGGCAACACCAACGCCGGATACGCCCGCACCCCGGTCATGCTGGCGTTCGTCAACAACTACGCCTTGGTCTCCCAGGCCGCCAACGACAGCCAGGACGACCCCAAGTACCACTTGTGCATGGCGTACGCGCCCATGGTGCTGTGGTGGAACCCGTACAACGTGCCCATGCGCATCCCCGGCCACAAGCTCTGGTCCTTCTCCGCACCGTACCGCCAGA
>JAKSOT010000062.1 GCA_024405455.1 Akkermansia sp.
CGACGAGGTGAAGGGCATCAACCGCGTGCTCTACGACGTGAGCACCAAGCCCCCCGCAAGCAGCGAGTGGGAGTAACAGTGGTGCTTCCCCGCACAACGCAAAAAACCCGCACGGCGCATGGCCGTGCGGGTTTTTTACGAAATGCTGATAGCGCAAGCACGCCTCCTCGGGGGTCTCATCCGGGAAGATGAGCTCCTTGGGGGCGGGCTCGATGCTCTTGATGGTCATCTTCACCTGGTCGCCGCCGATTTCCAGAGGCAGGCGCAGGACCTCGCCCACCTTGTGGCCGAGGAGCTTGGCACCCAGGCGGGAGCTGTAGGAGATGATGTGCTGCTCCGGCACGGAATCCCAGGCGCCCAGGACGATGTAGACCACCTCCTGGCCGTCCTCCGTGACGAAGGTGACCTTGGTGCCCATGCTGACCTCCTCGCAGGTGACGTTGGCGAAATCGGTGGGCACGGCCTGGGAAAGCAGGCGGGAGAGCTCCACGGAGCGGCGCGTGAGCACCTGGCGCGTGGCCTTGGCGTCCTGGTAGCCGCCGTTCTCTCGCAGGTCGCCCTCTGCGCGGGTGACCTCCAGATCGTGCTTGTTCTTGGGGATTCGGACGTTGATGATGTCCTCGTACTCGGCCTTGCGGGCGGCGAAGGAGCGCAGGGAGACGTACATGGACTGCTTCTCCTTGGAGCCCAGGCCGGACTTCACGATGTCGTGCAGGGATTCCTGCACCTTCATCATGTTGGCGAGCAGGAGGTTGCGGTCCAGCTCCGGCAGGACGGAAGAGTTGTAGATGGCCTTGGCGAAGGGGCGGGCCTCCAGCTCGCTCACGCCGCTCACCAGGTCCGGGGCGAGCGTCTTGTCCTCCAGCAGCATGTTGCGGAGGCGCAGCGCGCGGTTGGGGCCGCCCTCCGCGCTGTCGCGCTCGATGGCGGCAATCAGGGCGGAGCCGAGCACCATCTTGGTGGTGTCCACCAGCTCCTTGGCCAATTCATTGCGCTCCTTGCAGATCCACATGAGCACGTCCGGCGCGAGGTTCTGTCGGGCGAGGCCGTTGGAGATGACGGAGAAGAGCTGCTCCTTGCCGCCCTTGGCGAGGATGAAGTCCGCCACGGGAGCGGTGACCTTGGAGCCGCCAAACAGGAAGATGTTGATGGCGTAGGAGAGGCAGGCGTCGCCGTAGGCTTCCGACAGGGCCTTGTAGACCTCCCGCTGGCGGGAGGCGTTGAGGTCGCCGATGTATGCGACGATATCCTCCGAACTGATAGCCTTGAGCTTGTCTGCCAGGGAGGTGATGGTGGTTTCCTCCGCGGCCTTCAGGGCCTCGTCCAGCTTGGCCTTCTCCGTTTCCGAGCCGAAGATGGAGTCGAGGATTTCATCGCGGATGATGATGAGCTCCAGCACGCGCTGGGGCTCGTCGTGCGCTTTCTGGAAGTCCTCCTCCATCTTCTTGACGAGGCGGGCGGCGATTTCGTACTCGCCCTTCAGCACGTCCAGGTGCGCCTGGTCCAGGATGCGCACGCAGGACTCCAGCGTCTTGGCGTCCAGGAAGTCCTCCAGCAGGGCCTCCGCGGCGGAGGCGGCGTGGCGCAGGGCAATGGCCTCGCCGCGCTTGGTGGGCAGGCGGAAGCCCGGATCCTCGCGCATGGCGGCGCGGGCCTTGTCCCACCAACCCTTCCATTCCTTGGCGGGGATGACGCGGCCGCTCAGGAAGCGCTCCAAGTCGTCGGGCAGCAGGGGCAGCACCTCGTCGATACCCTCGCGCAGGGACTTGTTGCCGTTGATGATGTCGCGCATGAAGTCCTTGATGGTCTTCTTGTCGCACGCCTTCTTGTAGCAGCCTTCGGGGTCGTCGTAGCAGGCGATGAAGAAGTGACCTTCGGGGATGGGGGTGAGGGAGTTGAAGGCGAGCTTGAGGCCCATCACGTGGTCCTTGCCGTGCTCGAAGGCCACCTTGACCTTCTGCTGCGGGAGGCTCCAAGCGGCCACCTTGCCCACGCCCATTTCCTGATGCAAAACGTATTTTCCGGGAGAGAACTTGTCGAGTCTGGTGGCAAAGTCGGCCGGAATCTTACCCGCTTGCACCAGTTTCTGTAGGTCGGAATTCATACTTGAGAGCATGATACCACAGAACCTGTCAAATGCAAGCCCAGATAAGGGAAAAACGCAAAAAACATTCCGTGCCGCGCGTGCGGGCGAGATTCCGCGAAACGGCCAATCAATGGTGGTGACCGCAATCGCAGTGGTGGTGGTCGTCGTCCCCGTCCTCCGGCTCGATGTCGGCATCCTCGATTTCGGGCGGCAGGGGGGCGTCGTCCTCCTCGCGGTGGGGAGGCTCCAGCCTGGCGGCGAGCGCGGGGGTGGCGGCCACCTGGGCGGCGAAGCGCCCCTGCGCGTTCTTGGTGCGGAGGTCTGCGCCGGCGGCCAGCAGGCGGTCGACGATGTCCTCGTACCCGTAGTGGGCGGCGAGGTGCAGCGGCGGCTGGCCGTAGGCGTTGCGCGCGTTCACATCCGCTCCGCAGGAGAGCAGCAGCTCGATGAGCGGCATGTCCGGCTCCACGCCGTGCGCGGCCATGTTCGGCGGCAGGTCCACCTCGTCCTGCAGCAGCAGGGTGGCGGCGCGGCGCAGCTCGTCGTCGGGCGTGTCGCCCATCAGTCCGTCCAAAAAGGCGCGCACGTCGTCGTCGTACTCGTCGGGGTCGAGGTCGCGCGCCAACTCGCGCAGGTCCTCCCTGCTGACGGTCGGCTTTTCGTCATCGTTCACGGGAACGCTGTTCCATTGGATATCGCTCATAGTTTCGGGGATGGGGGTTAGTCTTGCCAGAGGTCCACAAGCTCCTGCGGGAGAGCCACGAGGAAGCGGGAGGGGGCGCAGCGCATGGAATCGTAGCTGCGGCCGTTGAAGCGTGGGAAGCTCATGTAGAGCTGGTCCTGCGCGCGGGTGACGGCCACGTAGAAGAGGCGGGTCTCCTCCTCCACGGCGTCCTCGTCGCCGCTCTCCAGCACGCGGCTGTGGGGGAACATGCCGTCCGCCAGGAAGATGACGAACACCACCTTCCACTCCAGGCCCTTGGCCTGGTGGACGGTGCTGAGGGTCACGCAGTCGTCGTCGTCCACGGGGGCGTCCTTGTCCACCTCGCTGAGCAGGGCGATTTGGGAGAGGAAGGCCTCCAGGTCCTCCTCCTCGCCAACGGTTCGCGCGAGCTGCGCGATGTCCTCCTCGCGCTCCTCGAAGTTCTCGTAGGCGGCGTGCAGGTAGGGTGTGAGGTACTGGTGGACGGCGTGCACCAGCTCCGGCGGCAGCAGCGTGTGGTCGTCCGGGTGCAGGGAATCCATCAGCGTGAGGAAGCCCTGCCAGAACGGGCGCACCTTGGGCGGCACGGCGGCCTTCTCCATCACCTTGGAATGCGGGTCCGCGATGCGCGCGGCGCCATCGTGCGCGGCCAGCCACGCCTCCGCGCAAGAGAGCCAGGCGGTCCACATCTTGCCGGCGGTGACGTCCCCCACGCCGGGGAAGGTTGCCACGATGCGGCGGAAGGCGATTTCATCCCGCGGGTTGGAGAGGAGGCGCAGGAAGGCCACCACGTCCTTGACGTGGGCCTGCTCGAAGAAGCGGAGGCCGCTGGTGATGCGGAAGGGGATGTGGGCGCGGGAAAGCTCCATCTGCACATCCAGCGAGTGGAAGTGGGCGCGGTAGAGCACGGCGATGTCCTTGCCGGGGATGCCGCCGCCCATGAGCTCGTCGATGCGGCGCGCGACGCTCTCGGCCTCGCGGTGGTTGTCCGGGGCCATGATGATGGCGGGCTTCATGGCGCCTGCGGGGCGTGCGGCGCGGAGCTCCTTGGGGATCTGGTTCTCGTTGAGGGCGATGGCGGCGTTGGAGATGTCCAGGATGGCGGGCACGCTGCGGTAGTTGGTGGTGATGCGGTAGACCTCGGCATCGGGGTAGGTGTCCCGGAAGCGCAGGATGTGCTTCACGTCTGCGCCGCGCCAGGAGTAGATGCTCTGCGCGTCGTCACCCACGGCCATGAGCGAGCCCCCTTCCCCGCCGCTCAGCAGCGCCACAATCTGGTCTTGGATGGTGTTGGTGTCCTGGTACTCGTCCACCAGCACGTGCTGGAAGCGGCCCTGCAGGTCGTCGCGCACGTCCTCGCACTCCTGCAGCAGGCGCAGCAGGTTGGTGAGCAGGTCGTCGAAGTCCATGGCGTTGAGCGAGAGCTTGCGCTTGGCGTAGTCGTCGAAGATGGCGGCGAGGGTGTCCTCGAAGCGGTCGTACCCCTGGTAGCGGGTGTGGAGGACGTGTCGCCAGTCGTCCGCGGTGTTGACGGCGAGGCTGTAGAGGCCGAGGAGGATTTCCGCCTTGGGGAAGCGGTCGCTCTTCTTCATGCTTCCGGCGTGCTGCTTGACCAGGTTTTTCATGAGAGCCTTCTGGTCGTCGGAATCAAAGATGGTGAAACCGGGCAGGTAGCCGAGGCGCTCGGCGTGGCGGCGGAGGATGCGGAAGGCTATGGAGTGGAAGGTGCCGCCCCAGAGGGAATGCGCGTCCGTTCCAGTGAGCCCCGCCACGCGCGTCAGCATTTCCCGCGCGGCCTTGTTGGTGAAGGTGAGCAGCATGATGCGCCACGGCGGCACGCCCTGCTCCAACAGGTACGCCACGCGGTAGGTGAGCGTGCGGGTCTTGCCACTGCCCGCTCCTGCAATCACCAGGGCGCGGCGCGCGGCGGTGGTGACGGCGCGGAACTGCTCATCGTTGAGCTCCGCGGCGTAGTCGTGCGCGCTCCCCTGTGGCGGGAATTGCATGGGCTACTCGAAATCGAGGTAGATTTCCGCGCGTCGGTTCTCGCCGCGTGCGGTGTCCTTCTGCTCCTCGGAATCCTGTTCGGAGTATGTGCGGCGGGGCTGGCTCATGCCCATGCCGCGCGTGGAGATCTGCGCGGCGTCCACGCCGAAGGACACCAGGGCGTCACGCACGGCGGCGGCGCGCTTCTCGGAGAGCTTCTGGTTGTACTCCGCCGTGCCCACGTCGTCCGTGTGGCCGGAGATGTCCAGCTTGCGGCGGCTCTCCTTGAGCAGGGACGCCACAATCTCCAGCTGGCGCAGGGAGCGCGGCGTGAGTGTGGCGTCGTCGAACGCGAAGAACAGCGCCAGCGAATCCCCGCCCTTGGGGTTCTTCACCAGCGGGAAATAGTGCCCGGCCTCCTCCGTGCCGCGGTCCTCGTAGCTGCTGAGCAGGGAATCCAGGGAGACGTGGGTGATGCGCCAGGCGTCGTCCACCTTGGCGAGCTCCACGCCGATGTGGCCGGGCTTGGCGGCGTTGCCCTGCTGCGGGGTGACGTAGACGAGGTAGCCGGAGTGGGCGTCGTTCTCAAAGGTGTTGCGGATGGGGTTGGCGGCGCGCAGGGAGTACGCGCCGTCCTCGAACACCATGCACAGGCCCGCGATGGTGGCGTCCGTCACCTCCGCGCCGGACATCATGCCGCGCGCGGCTGCGGTGTCGCCGCGCTGCACGGCCTCCACGAACGCCTGCACCACGGCCTGCGAGCCCGTCACTTCCGCGGCGGGTTGGGGCACGGGCTCCGGCTGGGGTTCGGGCTGCGGTTCGGGTTCAACCTGGGGCTGGGGCTCCGGCGTGGCGGTGGGTTGGGTCTGCTGCACGGGTTGCGCGGGCTGCTCGGTGGAGGCCTGCTGCTGCGCCTGCTCGGCGGCCTGTTGCTGCTTGGCTTCCTCCTGCTTCTGGAGCATGAGGTACACGCCGCCGCACACGGCCGCGGCAATGATGAAGCTGACGATGAATAGAACGAGGTTGCGTTTCATGACGGGTTACAGGAATTGGGTGGGATTGACGGGGGCCACGCCCTCCGGAAGGGGGGCTGTAGGAGCCGCGGCGGGCTCCGCCTGCCCGGCCTCGCGCTTGCGCAGCATGCGCACCGCGCCGTACGGGTCCGGGAAATTCGGGGCGGGATATTTCTGCATCAGCTCTTGCGGGTCGATGCGGTTCATGGTGCCCTGCGCGGCGTAGGCGGGCATGCCGGCCTCCACGCAGAGGGACGGGATGGCCTCGAAGTGCAGGTGCGCCAGGTAGTTTCCGTTCGCGGTGCCGATGCAGCCGATGGGCTCGCCGCGCCCCACGGTCTCGCCCAGGCGCGCGGAACGCTCCTTCAGGTGCGCGTAGAGGGTCTGCACGCGCGTGCCGTCCGGCAGGCGGTGCAGCAGCACCACCACGTTGCCCCACTCGTCCGCGGGCTCGCCGCTGTACACCACCAGGCCGCGCGCCGCGGCGTACACGGGCTCGCCCTCGTCGGTGTTGTTGCCGCCGATGCCGTTGAGGTCCTGCCCGGTGTGGTTGCCGCCGCGCATCTCGTTGGGCGTGCCGAAGGGCTGGGCGTCATACGCGAACGCGCCGTTGGGCGCGCAAACGGGGGATTGGAAGCCGTCTATGACGGGAGCCTTGGCCATCTGCTCCGCGGTGAGCGGGATGTAGCCGGGGTGCAGGACGGCGGGCATGCCCTCCGGCGCCACATCGCGCCCGTAGATGGGCGTGGAGTCCACCTTGCCGCCGTACTCCTTGCGCGCCAGCTTGCCTATCACCATCATGATGGTCGCACCCAGCGCCCCCACCAGCAACAGCAGCAGGAACGCCTTCCTCATCGGGCTTATATGGAATCGGCTCGCCATACCGCGGCCATTATAGGCATTCCCCCTGCCCCGTTCAAGCAAAATGGGTGTATGCACCGCCCGGCAGACGTGCAAAATCGCCCGCGGCGAATAAATCACTCGTCCTCGTCGTCCGGGATATCGGCGGCGTGCGCGGGGGCGGACATATCGGGCTGCGGGAGCTCCAGGCCGATGAGCCAGGGCTGGTATTCCGGGGGGATGGGGGCGGCGACGGCGATGCGCGCGCCGCTCTGCGGGTGGTTGAAGGCGAGCTGCCAGGCGTGGAGCATCAGGCGGCCCGGCTTGGCTTTCTGGCGCTGCGGGTGGGCGTAGATGCAATCCCCCACCAGGGGATGGCCCAGGTGCAGCATGTGCACGCGGATCTGGTGCGTGCGGCCCGTGTGGAGGGTACACATCACCAGGGTGGAATCCGTGGAGGCGTCATAGCGCAGCACGCGCCAATCCGTGATGGCGGGCTTGCCGCTGCCGGGGTTGACCACGCACATCTTCATGCGGTTGACGGGGTGGCGGCCGGTGGTGGGGAAGGCGGGGCCCGCGTCCTCGTTCGGTCTGCCCTGCACGGCGGCGAGGTACACCTTGGAGGTGATGCGGCGCGCGAACTGCGTGGTGAGCGACAGGTGCGCGGCATCGTTCTTGGCCACCACGATGCAGCCGCTGGTGTCCTTGTCCAGCCGGTGCACGATGCCCGGCCGCTCCACGCCGCCGATGCCCGACAAATCACCGCAGTGGAACAGCACGGCGTTCACCAGCGTGCCGTCCGGGTTGCCCGCGGCGGGATGCACCACCATGCCGCTCTCCTTGTCGATGACAATGACGTCCGCGTCCTCGTACAGCACGGAGATGGGGATGTCCTGCGGCCGGGCCTCCGCGGCCACGGGCTCCGGGATGGTGACCTCGATGCGCATGCCGCGCTCCACCGGGGTTTTGGGCTTGGCGGCGGCGCCGTTCACCAGGATGTCCCCGCTTTTCAGCAGGGCCTGGATGCGCGCGCGGGACAGCTCCGGCAGCTTCCCGACCAGGTACTGGTCGAGCCGCGCGCCGCTGCTGTCCTCCACCACAATGACCATGCGCTACATGCCCGTTGGATTGTCGATGAACACGGTCGGCAGGCCGAAACGCTCCTGCAGCAGGGCGCCGAGCGACTTCACGCCGAAGGTCTCCGTGGCGTAGTGGCCCGCGAAGAGCATGTTGATGCCCATGTCCCGCGCGGCGTTGGAGACCCAGTGGTTCTCCTCGCCCGTGAGGTAGGTGGAGTAGCCCTTCTCCTGCACCTGGTAGATTTCCTCCCCGGCGCCGCCGCTGCACACCACAATGCGCCCGGCGGGGGCGGCGGGGTTGTGGACGATACCCGTGACCTGCGCGCCGGTGAGCGCGGCGTAGGCGTCGCGCAGCTCGCCCACCGTGCCGCGGTAGGTTCCCGCCAGGCCGATGGTGGTGCCGTGGTAGTCGATTTCCGGCGTGATGTCCGTGAGCCCCAGCCCGCGCGCGATACCGGCGTTGTTGCCAAGCTCCGGGTGCAAATCCAGCGGCAGGTGCGCGGCGTAGACGGCCAGGTTCGCCTTGAACGCGGTTTCCACCTTGGCCTTCCACCAGCCCGTGAGCGGTCGCAGCCCGCTCCAGAAGATGCCGTGGTGCAGGATGAGCAAATCCGCGCCCGCGGCGATGGCGTCGTCAATGGTGCGCTGGGAGCCGTCCACGGCGAGCGCCACCTTGGTGACGCAGCCGTTGTTCTCCACCTGCAGGCCGTTGAGGGCCACGGGCGCGTCGTGGATTTCCGCAATGCGCAGGGTGGTGTCCAGGAGGGATACGATATCGTTGAGCGGGGTCATGGCTGGTGAGGGGGGTGGGAGTTGCGCTGGATTTCCAGGTTGAGGCGGCGGTTGAACTCGCCCGCCATGTCGTAGCCGCTGCCGCGCAGGTAGCGCCCCAGCGCCGCCACCTCCACCAGGCGCGACATGTCGCGGCCCGGCGCCACAGGCAGGTTCAGGTGCTCCACCTCCAGCCCCAGGATGGTGGTGGTCTGGTGGTCCAGCCCCAGGCGCTCCAGCTCGGTCTGCTGGCCGTTGAAGAGGTTGATGACGAGGTCCACGCGCTTGTCGTTCCTAAAGGCCTTCAAGCCGAAAAGGTTGGTGACGTTGATGATGCCGAGCCCGCGGATTTCGATGTACCCGCGGCTGAGCTTGGGTGAGGTGGCCATGAGCTCGCCGCTGCTGTTGCGCACACGCACCATGTCGTCCGCCACCAGCGAGGAGCCGCGCTCCACCAGGCCCAGCGTGATCTCGCTCTTGCCGATGCCGCTCTCCCCCGTCAGCAGCACCCCCACGCCACGCACGTCCACCATGCAGCCGTGCACGGTCACGCTGTCCGCAAACTCGTTCTCCAGGATGATGGTGGCGCGGTTCACCAGCGTCGTAGTGCGCAGGTTGGAGCTGAACACCGACACGCGGTACTCGTCCGCCATGCCCAGCAAATCCGGCGGCACCTCGTTGCCCAGGGAGAAGACAATGCACGGGATGTCCTTCTTAAGCAGCAGCTCCAGGCGCGCGCGGCGCTCCTCGCCCCCCAGCTGCGCCATGTACGCCACCTCCGCCGCGCCGAACACCTGCACGCGCTCGTGCGCAAAGTACCCGAAGTACCCCGCCAGCGCCAGCCCGGGACGGTTCAGCGTGGGTTGCAGGATGGGCCGCGTCATCCCCAGCGGGCTGTTGAGCAGCTGCAGCTCCAGAGTGCTGCGGTACGTCTCGTAAAACCGCGCCACGCTGATGGATTCCACTTTCTTGACGATGGGTTCCTTCATCATGTCTACCTCCCATTCTACACCACCCGCCGCGCCCGCGCAACTTCATTGTGACATCTGACATATATGGGCCACAATTTAATTTTGGGAAGGGCGTGATGGGTGTGCAATGATTGGCGGTAACGAGGGTGTTTGGTAGGCGGGCGTTGCGCCCCCGCGTGGATTTTTTGTGCCATTTAGCAGATTGTGCTTGCACATGCGGGAACCCGCGCGTATAATGCGCCCGCACGGGGCATTAGCTCAGTTGGTAGAGCGGTTGCATCGCACGCAACAGGTCAGGGGTTCGAATCCCCTATGCTCCATTAAACAAAAACCCAGGGTTCACCCCTGGGTTTTTGTTTAATGGAATAGGGCGCACCGACCCGGCCTGTTGCGGGTGTATGCATGAGCGTTGTTGCCCCGCCAGGGGCAGAGCGGTTGTTGAGCACACGCGGAAGCCCGGTGGGCTTCCGCGCCCCGAGAGGCGAGGACTCCTCCGAGCCGGTACCCCTTGCGGCACGCAAGGGGGCGAGCGGGGCCGTCAGGTCAGGGGTCGAATCCCCTATGCCTTTTTCAGCCTCATCCAGCCGTTTCATGCCTCCAACGTGATGGACACCGGGCAGTGGTCGGAGCCGGTGATGTTGGGGTGGATTTCCGCCGACTGCACGCGGGGGAGGAGGGATTCCGACACACAGAAGTAGTCGATGCGCCAGCCGACGTTGCGGGCGCGCGCGCCGCCGCGGAAGCTCCACCAGGAATAGGCGTCCTTCGTGTCGGGATGCAGGCGGCGGAAGGTGTCGGCAAAGCCCGCTTGGAGCAACTGGGTGAACCCCGCGCGCTCCTCGTCGGAGAAGCCAGCGCTGAAGTGGTTGGAGTCCGGGCGCGCGATATCGATTTCCTGATGCGCGACGTTGAGGTCACCGCAGAAGATCACGGGCTTGGTGCTGGCGAGGTTGCCGACGTACTCGCGGAAGGCGGCGTCCCACTCCTGGCGGTATGGCAGGCGTGCGAGCTCGTTCTGGGAGTTGGGGGTGTAGCAGCACACCAGGAAGAAATCCGGGAATTCCATGGTGGCCACGCGACCCTCGGAGTCGTGCTCCGGCACGCCGATGCCGCGCGAGGTGGAAAGGGGTTGCACCTTGGAGAGGATGAGCACACCGGAATATCCGGGACGCTCCGCGGGGTTCCAGAGGGCGTGCGGCCAGGAAGCCAGCCACAAGTCCGCCACCTGCTCCGGGCGCGCCTTGATTTCCTGCAGGCAGAGCACGTCCGCGTTCAGGGAATCCAACTGTTCCTGCATGCCCTTGCCGAGCGCGGCGCGCAATCCGTTGACGTTCCAGCTGACGAGTTTCATGGGGTCATCATACGTTCCGCAAGGGGGTGTGTCAATGAGAAAGCAGGCACCGCGCGCATGCGGCGCCGCTACTTTTCGTCATCGTTTCCCCAATGGCGGAAGATGGCGGCGAGCAAGCCGCCGGAGAGGTTGTGCCAGACGGAGAAGAGGGCGCCGGGGACGGTGGCCATGGCGAGCTGGGGCATGTTGGTTTGGGCCAGGGCGGTGGCGAGCCCGCTGTTCTGCATGCCGATTTCGATGGTGATGGCCTTGGCCTTGGCGGGAGCGAGGCGCAGCAGCCGCGAAAGGAGGAAGCCGCAGCCGAAACCGCATACGTTGTGCAGGACCACCGCCAGCAGGATGATGCAGCCGCTGTGGAGTATCTGCCCCGCCTGGTGCGATACCACGCACGCCACGATGGCGCAGATGGCCAGCACCGCCAGCGAGGGCGTGAGGGCGGTCGCGCCCGGATGCCGCGCCGCATAGCGGCTGCACAGCATGCCCAGCCCGATGGGAACAATCACCATCAGCGCGATGGAGAGCATCATCTCCCACGGCTCCACCTCCACCGTGGTGCGCAGCAGCAGCCACGTGACGAGCGGGGTGAGCACGGGCGCCAGCAGGGTGTTCACCGTGGTCATGCCCACGGAGAGCGCCACATCCCCGCGTGCGAGGAAGGTGATGACGTTGCTGGCGGTGCCGCCGGGGCATGTTCCCACCAGCACGAGCCCGGCCATGAGCGCCGGCTCCAGCCCCAGGAGCTTCCCCAGCGCGTAGGCCAGCGCGGGCATGATGGTGAACTGCGCCACGCAGCCCAGCAGGATGTCCCGCGGGTGCAGCGCCAGCATCTTGAAATCCGCCACCCGCAGGTGCAGTCCCATGCAGAACATGATGACCGCCAGCAGCGGACCTACCGCCGACGGGTCCACCCACAGCCCGCAGGCGGGGAAAAGCAGGCATGCCGCCGCCACCCCGAGGATGATCAGCGGCATGCAGCGTTCAATGCCGTGGCAGATGGCGCCGAGCATAAATGCTCCTTAGTGCGGCACGGAGATGGTCTGCTCGCGGTCGGGGCCGACGCCGACGGAGCCGACGGGGCAGCCGACGATCTCGCCGAAGCGCTTGACATAGGCCTGGCAGTTGGCGGGCAATTCCTCCCACTTGGTGCACTTGGTGATGTCCTGCTTCCAGCCGGGGAGCGTCTCGTAGATGGGCTGGCAGCGCTCCCAGTCCTCCATGAGTGCGGGCGGGTAGTCCAGCACCTGGTCGCCGAGGCGGTAGGCGGTGCAAATCTTGATGGTGTCGCGCTCGTCCAGGCCGTCGAGGTTGGTCATGGCCATCTCGTTGAAGCCGTTGAACATGGCGGAGAATCGCAGCACCACGCCATCCGTCCAGCCGCAGCGGCGCGGGCGCCCGGTGGTGGCGCCGAACTCGCGCCCCAGCCCGTGCAGGTAGTCCGCTATCTCCGCATCCTCGGTCACGAAGGGCCCTGCACCCACGCGGGTGGTGTAGGCCTTGCAGACGCCGATGGACTTGTCGATGCGGGTGGGGGGCACGCCGGAGCCTGTGCAGCATCCGCCGGCGCTGGTGTTGGAGCTGGTGACGAAGGGATAGGTGCCGAAGTCGATATCCAGCATAGCCCCCTGGGCACCCTCGAAAAGGATGTTCTTGCCGGCCACCACGGCCTTGTGGAGCACGGGGATGGTGTTGGTGATGTGCGGGCGCAGCACCTCCGCGGCCTGCATCACGGCGTCCAGCGTCACCTGGGGGTCGGCGGGCTGCCAGCCGAGGCGCGCGAGCTCCTCGTTGGCGGTCTTGATGCGGGCCTTGAGCACCTTCTCCAGGCGCACGGGGTCCACGAGGTCCACCATGCGGATGCCGATGCGGCGCGCCTTGTCGGCGTAGGTGGGGCCGATGCCCTGCTTGGTGGTGCCGATCTTCTGGTCGCCAAGGGCCTCCTCCTGCGCGGCGTCGATTTCCTTGTGGATGGGCAGCACCACGTGGGCGCGGTCGGAAATGAGCAGGTTCTCCGGGGTGATGGAGACGCCCTGCGCGCGCAGCCCGGTGATTTCCTCCACCAGCGAGGTGGGGTTGATGACCACGCCGTTGGCGATGACGTTCACCTTGCCGGGCCAGAGGATGCCGGAGGGGACGAGGTGGAGGACGTACTTGATGCCGCTGGCGATGACGGTGTGGCCGGCGTTGCTGCCGCCCTGGCTGCGCACCACGATGTCCGCATCCTCCGTCAGGAAGTCGATAACCTTGCCCTTGCCTTCGTCGCCCCACTGGGAGCCTATCACTAGTGTATTCATGGATGAGATGTCTTATTTCTTGAAGTCGCGGATGAGCTGCAGGAACTCGGGGAAGTAGCAGGGCTTGCCGTCCGCGGCGGGCTCGCCGATGGGGTCGAACTCCACGCCCAGGGCGGGGTGGGTCTTGTGGCGCACGCCCTCCACGGAGCCGTCCGCCATGTTGACGTGGGTGACCTCCAGCTCCGCGGGGATGGAGTCCGCGTCCACGGCGAACCCGTGGTTCTGCGCGGTGATGGAGACCTTGCCGTTGAGGATGTTTTTGACGGACCAGCCGCCGCCGCGGTGGCCGTTGAAGAGCTTGACCACCTTGCCGCCGAACGCGAGGGCGAGCATCTGGCAGCCCAGGCCCACGGCGTACACGGGCACCTGCCCCACCAGCTTCTTGATTTCCGCATGCACCTGCGGCAGCGCGGCGGGGTCGCCGGGGCCGTTGGAGAGCAGCACGCCGTCCGGCTTCATGGCCAGCACCTCCGCCGCGGGGGTGTGGGCGGGCACCACGGTCACGTCGCAGCCGTCGCGGCGCAGGCAGCGCAGCAGGTTGCGGGTGATGCCGAAGTCATACGCCACCACCTTGTACTGCACGGGGCCCAGCTCGTAATAGTTGGTGAGGTCGCCGGCGGTCTTGTTGGGAAGTTTCCAGATGCGGGACTCGCCCTCCCAGTGGTAGG
>JAKSOT010000063.1 GCA_024405455.1 Akkermansia sp.
CACCACCGCCGCCATTGCTTTCATGGTCTTCATAGCCTTTGAAAATTGTTTCTTTTGATTAATTGTTTTAGTTTCGCAACTAAAATGACGCGGCGCATGGTAGCACACGCGCGCGTGAAAGGCAAGCCCGCTGCCGCAATTTTTTGAGGCAAGGGCAATTGAGCGGTCAATCAGTTTGAAGCGGAAGCGCTCCCCGCCTTTTTGCGCTTGGGGAATTCCCCTAGGAATGCGGCGGAGAGGAACGGGGAAAGGTTGATGATTGCCTTGAGCCCCACGCATGCGTAGCAAATGACGATACCCAGCAGGAGGTTGCCGCAGAACACGGCAAGCTGGGGAGTGGAGGCGTCGGGGAACAGCGGTGTTGCAGGAATCAGCAGGATGGAGAGCACATAAATGGCCATGCTGCATTTGCCGAGGTGTTTGCACTGTCTCAGCACCACGCCTCCCATATTGGCCGCCTGTGTTTGCGCAGAACTGATGCCGCCGAACAGGCGCAGCATGATCACGCATCCCGCCAAACCTGTCATCATCCAGCCATACGGCTTATGGAAATGGGGGTAGTCCCGGCACAGCAGGGCAAACAGCACGACCGCGAGAAGCGGTATCACGCGGCTATGGGTGACAAGGCGCTTGACGGCGGGGAATTCAAACAAGGCAACTCCCAGCGCAAAGGCGGGGAACATGCTGTAGGTGTACAACACATAATGAATCTGGAGACTTGAATCCGCTAAATAGACCCCGCCAAAACGATTGATGGAGAACACGCATGCAAAGAGAATGACAAATCCGGCAACCGCTCCGAACGCCCCCGGCACGGCGCGTTTGATCAGCTGGTATGCCGCAAACATGAGCTGCTGGATAAACAGGCAGGGCAGGAACCACCACTGCCCCCATCCGCTCAGGATTCCCAGACACGCGTTGTGGAAACTGTAGTGGGAAATCTCCCCCGTGGTGGCGTAAATGCACGGCGAGGCAAGCATCCAACAGATATAGGGCGCCATCACGCTCTAGAAGCGGCGGTGGATAAATTTCGGGAGGTTCGCGTTGTGGAAAAAGGAGAGCGCGGTCGTATACCCCGCCAGCATGAAGAAAAGCGGCATGTGGAAGCTGTATATCAGCATCCTGCCCGGGTTCGCCGTCCCTTCCGCATATCCCATGTGGCCCACCACAACCAAAAGAATGGCCAGCCCTTTCAAAATATCCACCCATTCGATACGTGGCGTCCTTGGTGTCGGAGAGTCTTCAATCAAGGTGTTTCTGCAGCTTCCCATGACAGTTCGGGAGTAATACGTATGTTCCGGGAAAGTATACCCATTCATAATGGGTATATTGTGTTTGTCATGGCTTTCAAAATCAAAGGACAGCGTAATGCCGAACCCGCATTAGACCACGCCGTGCGGCAATGGATGTCATTTGCTCCATACGGTCGTGGCAAAGCCTGTATTTCTTCAAAATTGTACTTGACTACCCATTATGAACAGGTAGAATACGCGGGTAAATTTTCAAAGAGCCAGAAAAATGGAAGCAATCAACGTTGAAAAAGCCGTGTTACCGGAGAAGAAACGCTATGAGTGGATAGACAATGCACGGCTTCTTGCTGCTTTGTTGATTATCTACGCCCACATGTGGTATTTTTTTCCTCATGAACCGATGGTTACCTCGCGACTGGCGAAAAATTTCACGTTGGCAACCGTCCTATACGGAAGAGTTCCCTATTTCCTCGTGCTTGCCGGTTATTTTTTGGGGCGGAAGATAACATGGCGCAAGGCAGTGGATCGTGCGTTTTGGTTGCTGGTGCCGTTTGTGATTTGGAATTTCATTGTATATATTGCGTTTTATTCACATGGCATATCCTGGGAAGTGGTGCGAGACATACCGAGGTTCCTCGGCATAGGCTGCGTTTTTTCAGCAGACATCCACATATGCAATTTGCAAGGTAGCACCCCTGCCATCAACGTTACCTGGTTCTTGAGAGATATTATCGTATTGTCGCTATTGTCTCCCATCTTGGTGCGCTTCAAAGGGGTGGTCATGGGCGCTTTGGCGGTCGCGCTGTCGTTCAGCCATTTCAACTTCATGCCGTACGCCAGCGTGATGTTGGCCCCGCACACATGCTTCTACTACTTGCTGGGAACCTGCCTGTGCAATTTCCGGATTGATGATGCATACCACATTTTCAACAAGCGCTTTACACCTGTTTTCGTCATTGTGTTGGCGGCAGCTCTCGTCAATTGCTTTGTTCAGGGGTGGCGTGGCAGGCCGTCTATGCAAGTGACCCTGATAGGCGCCTTGTTCGGGGCCATGTTGATAGCCTACTGCGGAGTTCTGATAGAGCAATACCTTCCCAAACTTTCCAAGCGGCTGGCACCGTGCGGTCCGGCCTGCTTTTTGGTGTTCGTCTTGCATTTCCCCATACTCAGCGTGATTGCTCCCATGCTTCCCGATTGGATTGCGGGCACATGGCTGGTGTGGCTGGTGCCGATACCGACGTGCGCGTCCATCATAGCCGTGTTCCTGCTGATGAAGCGGTACACGCCGTGGCTGATGCCGTACCTTGGGCACATGAAGGTACCCAAGAAGCAGGCGGGTTGATGTCACCCCGTTTTATCTTTCTGCCTGTATTTGCGTGAAACGCCCCACTGGTTGGACTCCTTGCGGGAGTCCAGCATGCAATCGAAGACAATGACGGCGGGGACGATGAGGGAGGCCCAGCGGATGTCGAACTTATCGGGAGAAGGCTCGTTGCAAAAGCAGATGAGGGCCACGGCGAAGGCGGCGGCAATGAGCAGGCCGCTGCGCCCGGTGTCGTGCAGGCGGCGGCTCACTGTGCCTATGCCGGGTAGCACCAGGAGGAACACGCACAGCCCCTCCAGCACGTAGAACTGCACGTCCACATCGTCCGTGTAGTGGCGGCACAGCTCGAAACCGCCGTAAACGATGGCCGCGGAGACGATACCCAGAATGCCGCCGCCGATCCAGAATTCGCGGCGCGTGGCGCGGCCCTTCCAGTTGGACCAGGCGGCCGTGAAGGCATGCGCCACCAGGGAGGGCACGCTTGCGGTGTTGGGATCGTAGGGGGCCATGGACTACTTCTTGCGCGGCTTCTTGGTTTCCTTGGCAGGGGCCTTCTTTGCTGCGTGTTTCGCGGGCTTTCGCTTGGGCTTGGCGGGCAGGACCTCTTGGAACTCGATGGCGTCTGTCTTCTTGTTGCGGACTGCCACGGAGTTGTGGCCGGGCGCCAAATCCCCGCGCAGGATGGCCTCCGCGATGGGGTCCTCCAGCAGGCGCTCGATGGCGCGGCGCATGGGGCGCGCACCGTATTCCGGGTTGTAGCCCTTGTCCACCAGCAGGGCCACCACCTCCGGCGCCAGGCTCAGGCCGATTTTCTTCTCCGCCAGGCGGTCGATGAGTTTTTGGGCCTCCAGCTTCACAATGTCCGCGAGATCGTTGCGGTCCAGCATGCGGAAGACGATGAGCTCGTCGAAGCGGTTGATGAATTCCGGGCGGAATTCCTTCTTGGCGGCCTCGGTGATTTTCTCCTTGAGGGCCTCGTAGTCGGCTTCCGAATTTTCGCCGGAGGCGAAGCCCATGCGGCTGCGGGAGCTGCCGAGGCTGGCCCCCACGTTGGAGGTGAGGATGATGATGGTGTTGCTGAAGCTCACCTTGCGGCCCAGCGAATCCGTCATGGCACCCTCCTCCAGCACCTGCAGCAGCAGGTTCATCACGTCCGGGTGCGCCTTCTCCACCTCGTCGAACAGGATGACCGCGTACGGGCGGCGGCGCACCTTCTCGGTGAGCTGCCCGCCCTCGTCGTGCCCCACGTACCCGGGGGGCGAGCCGATGAGGCGGCTGGTGCTGTACTTCTCCATGTACTCGCTCATGTCCACCTGGATGAGCGCGTCCGCCGTGCCGAACATGATTTCCGCCAGGTTGCGCGCCAGATAGGTCTTGCCCACGCCCGTCGGACCCATGAAGAGGAACGAGCCGATGGGGCGGCGCGGGTCTTTCACGTCCGCCCTGCTGCGGCGCAGCGCGCGGGAGATGGCGGAGCAGGCGATATCCTGGCCGATGACCTTGCTCTTCAGCTCGTTTTCCATCTGCAGCAGGCGCTCGGTTTCCTTCTGCTCCATGCGGGCCAGCGGGATTCCGGTCCACTTGGAGACCACGGCCATGATGTCGTCCTCCGTCACGTCGGCCACGGTGGTGTCCATGTCCTTTTTCCACGTGTCGATGCCGGAGCTGAGCTTGCGGCGCAGCTGGGCCTCCATGTCGCGCAGCTTGGCGGCGCGCTCGAAGTCCTGGCTCTTGGCGGCGGCCTTCTTGTCCACCTCCAGCTTGGCGCACTGCTGCTCGATGCTCTTGAGCTCTTCCGGGCGGGTCATGTGCGCCACGCGCAGGCGGGAGCCGGCCTCGTCCATGATGTCGATGGCCTTGTCCGGCAGGAAGCGGCCGGTGATGTAGCGCTTGGAGAGGTTGGCGGCGGCCTCCAGGGCCTTGTCGGTGTAGTGCACGTGGTGGTGCTCCTCGTAGCGGGGGGCGATGCCGTGGAGGATGGCGATGGTGTCCGTCAGGGAGGGTTCGCCCACCTGCACCTGTTGGAAGCGGCGCTCGAAGGCGGCGTCCTTCTCCACGTGGTTGCGGAATTCGTTGAGGGTGGTGGCGCCGATGGCCTGCATCTCGCCGCGCGAGAGGGCGGGCTTGATGATGTTGGAGGCGTCCATGGTGCCCTCCGCGGAGCCCGCGCCCATCAGGGTGTGGATCTCGTCGATGAAGAGGATGATGTTCTTCTCCTTGCGGATTTCGTCCATCACGGCCTTGAGGCGTTCCTCGAACTGGCCGCGGTACTTGGTGCCCGCCACCATCAGCGCCAAATCCAGGCTGATGATGCGCTTGCCCAGCAGGAACTCCGGCACGTCCCCGCTCACTATCATCTGCGCCAGTCCCTCCACAATGGCGGTCTTGCCCACGCCCGCCTCGCCCAGCAGTACCGGGTTGTTCTTCGTGCGGCGGCACAATATCTGGATGACGCGCTCAATCTCGTTGCGGCGACCGACGACGGGGTCCAGCTCGCCCTTGGCGGCGCGCTCCGTCATGTCGCGCCCGAAGGCGTCCAGCGCGGGCGTGCGGGAACGCTCGCCGCGGCTGCGTTGCGCCTCGCGTCCCTCCTGCTGCTTGGCGGTGTGCAGGCCGGCGGTGGGGTCGTCCTCCTCGGCGTCGCCGGGGCCTTCCGGCCCGCGGTTGCCGCCGGGCAGGGGATCGGGCGGCGGGGGAGGAGTGGCATCGTCGTCGTCCGTGGTGTCGAAGTTGGTACCGATTTCCTCCATCACGCCCTTGCGAGCGCCCTCATAGGTGAGGCCGGAGGAATGCAGGGCCTGCCAGGCGAGCCCGTCCTCGTCGCGCAGGATGGCAAGCAGCACGTGTTCCGTGCCGATGTAGGAGTGGCGCATGTTGCGGGCCTCCTCTCCGGCGAGGGTGAGCAGCTTCCGCACGCGGGGGGTGCAGGGCAGCTCGCCGTCGGTTCCGGCGGCGTTGCCCTCCACCATGGAGGCCTCGATTTGCTGCGCGAGGGTGCCGATGTTGATGCCGGCGTTCTCCATCACGCTCACGGCCACGCCTTGGCCGAGCTTCAGCAGGCCGAGCAGCACGTGTTCCGCGCCGATGTAGTTGTGGTGGAAGCGGTCCGCTTCCCTGCGTGCCAGGTTCATGACCTGCTGCACCCTGGGGGTAAAGTTCTTCATGGCTTAGTCGAAATCGGAATCTTTGGGTGAATGGAAAACGTGCGGGGTGGCTTTCATGAACGCGCGGCAACGCTCCGCCAGCATGAGCGGAGCGGCGTCCTCGTCCTCCATGGTTGCGGCCTGCACCGTGAGCTCCAGCTCCAGCGCGCTGAGCGATTCGATGAACTTGCGCGCGCCGCACGCCCACTCGATGATGTCCAGCACCGTGCCCAGGCGCAGGATGGAGAACGCATCCCGCATTTCCTTGATGCTCAGACGGCGCGCCTGCTTGAGCATGCCGTACGTGCGGCCCACGCGGTCGAAGATGCGCTGGCCCGGCTCGTGCAGCAGGTGGTTGCGCACGCCAACCTCGCGCTCCACCACGCGCTCCACCACCTCGAAGAAGTACTCCTGGATGTCCTTCAGGTGGACACCCGGCGCGGGAAAGGTGTAGAGCATGAAGCGGTTGGCGGTGTCGTCGCTGCCGTCGGAATAGTATGGGGAGATGCTGACGTGCAGCTTCTCCATGGCCTTGGTGACCTGGCCCATCATGTGGGAGAGGTTGAGGGCGGGCAGGTGGAGCAGGGCGTATATCTGGATGCCGCACCCGCACTCGGAGGGAATGCTGGTGAGGTAGTGGTCCTTCGCGGCATCGCCCGCAAAATCGAAGGCGGCATCCATGGTGCGGTTCATTGTCTCCACGGACTCAAGGAAATGCCCCACGCGCAGGTTGTCCCCGCGCTTGCAGGGCGGGTAGCCCTGGCGGAAGCGGTGGATGACCAGGTGTTCCTCCTCGTTCACCATGGCCACCGCGTTTTTCTTTTGGGAGATGATGATGTGGCAGCCGTCCTGCCTCGCGGCCAGCGAGGGGGAAATCAGGTTGTAGAGCAGCAGCTGCTGCCGCGTGTCGAAATCCAGCGCCGGCATTTCCGCGTGGAACGCGCCCCGCTTGAACTCCGGCAGCTGCAGAAGACCCGGCACCAGCGCCTCCGCCACCGCGCGACGCCCTTCAGACGTGCTCCAGCCGGGGAACGGATGCCCCTTCAGGTTGCGCACCGTGCGCACGAAGACCCCCAGCAGGGTGTCCTGGCGGTCGCCCGCCTCCAGCAGGTGCGCGGGCGGTTCTTTCAGCAATGTTTCAAGCTTCATCATGCTTTGGGCGCGTTGTTGAGTGCCTTGATTTCATCTCGCAGCACGGCGGCGCGCTCGTAGTCCTCGCGCTCCACGGCCTGCTGCAGCTCGGCTTCCAGGTCCTTGGTGCTGCGGAGCGGCTGCTCCTGCTGCGTCGTCTCCACATCCTCGGCATCCCCGTAGGGCGCGTTGAGCTCCGATGCCAGGAAGGTGTAGCAGTCCGGGCAGCCCAGGCGGTTGGTGCGGCGGTAGTCCTCCAGCGTGAAATGGCACACCGGGCAGGCGGTGATCACGTCGCAGCCCTCCGCGGCGGGGCGGCGCTTCTCCTCCTTGTCGCCCTGCACCAGCTGCCGGACAATCTTGTCCATCTGCCGCTGCAGCTCCTGCGGGAAAAACTTCTCCGCGAAGGTGAGCGACTGCGGGTCGAACAGCCCGCGCGCCTTGGCACACTCCTCGCACAGCGCCATCTCGGTTACTTTCCCGTTGACGATTTGCGTTAGAAACATCGAAGCCCTCCGGCCGCATATCTGGCACTTCTTCACGTACGTGAGACTACTCCCATGCGCGCGCGTTTTCCAGTCCGCGCCGTGTCTTTCTGTGTCAGCGCCGCCCGCCTGCAATTGCCGCTTGCGGGGGATGGGTGGGAATGGTACTATAGGGATGCTGTGTTGAAACGCATCATCAGGTCATGGTGGGCGGTGCCGCTGCTGAGCTTGGCGGTGCTGCTGTGCAATGCGTGCGGCCTGTGCCGCGCGGGCGGAGCCGTGTGGTTTGCGTGCTGCGTCTTGTTTGGCCTGCTGCTGGTTCCCGTGTGGCTGGCGGCGGTGGCGCTGCTGCGGCGGAAGTGGCAGATTGCGCGCGTGTGGCGGCATGTGCTGGCGGGTGGCGCGGCGGAGGTGCTGCACCTTGTATGGTGCGTGGCCATGGTGCTGCTGTATTCCGCGGTGGTGCTTTCCGAACCCGTGGCGCGCGACTCCTTTGCGGATGGCCTGCAGGTGCCGCAGGGGGTGGATTTCCGCATGCCGCAGGAGGCACAACCGGCTGCCGCCGCCCCCTGCATTGCCGTATCGGGCAAGGCCGGCGTCTACGATGTGCAGCTGCGTCTGCCGCAGGATGCCAGCTCGGATGGCGCGTTCATGGTGCGCGCAGAGGAATACACCACGGGCAAGGCCGTGGAAACCGACCCCATGGTACACCGCGTTTCCGCGGAGGACCGCGCGGCCGCCAAGGATGGCGTCATCGAGATTGCCTTCCCGCACATCCGCGTGTACAGCGGCGACGAGGGGGAGTTCTACGGCTCGCGCTGGCAAGTCATCTTCCTGCCGGACAGCGGTGAATCTATACTGGTGAGCGAGGATTTGTACCTCATGGAGGGATTGTCCTTGCCTTCCACCGGTGCCCCGCAAGCCCTGAGCCTGCCGCCTTACGGCAGGACGTCCATGTAGGTGTCGAAATCCTGCGGCTCGCCCAAGATGGGCGCAAAGAGCAGCACGCGCAAATCCGCCACGGCTGTGTGGGGTGCCACGGTGAGGGTGGAGCCGTTGTGCCAGAGCAGCACGTTCGGGATGTTCGGCTCGCGGCGGCGGACGATGCGCTCCGCGTTTTCCGCGCTGATGGGGGCTTCCGCCAGCAGGCGGCGCATGGAGGACACTCCCAGCGCGCAATCCAGCATGCGGATGCGCCCCGCCGCCACCCATTGCTCGCCGTTGAAGAAGAACTGCAGCTCAATGTTGGGATCGGCCAAATGCCCCTCCAGCTCGTCCGCCCAGCCCCAGTCGGTATTCCATTGCGCCAGCCGCCGCAGGCGGTAGCGCAGCAGAGTGGCGGGAACGTGCGCCGGCAGCGCGGTGGGAGCGGGGTTGGCGTAGGCTTCCAGCTCCTGCGGGGTGGGCTTGCGCGGGGTGTTGGTCTCTACGGCGCGGCGTGCGTGCCGCATCACGCGGTTGGAGACGTAGGCCAGCGCGGCGATGCCCAGGATGATCCAGCCGAGCGAGCGCATGGCCAAATCATGCCGCCCCATGATGAAGCATGCCGCCGCCGTGGCCAACGCCACGCCCAGCACCGCGTACTTTGCCGTTCGGGGATTCACGAGGATGCGCGCTAGTTGTGGATGAGCCCGGTGGTGATGTCCGCCAGCTCGTAGCGCACCACCGCGGCAAGGTCTTTCAGGCCCACCTGCACCTGCAGGCCGATGCGGCCGCCGGAGAAGATGATGGAGTCGAACTGCGCCGCGGTGGCATCTATGGTGGTGCGGAACGCCTTTTTCATGCCGATGGGCGAGCATCCGCCGTGGATGTAGCCCGTGAGCCCCAGCAGGTCCTTCTGCTTGAGCATCTCCAGCGATTTCTCCCCCACCGCCTTGGCCGCCTTCTTCAAATCAAGCCCCGCGCCCACGGGTATCACGAAAACATAGTGCTGCCCGCTGCGCCCCGTGGTCACCAGCGTCTTGAACACCTGCGCCGGGTCTTCCCCCAGGATGGCCGCCACCTCCAGCCCCGTGATGGCACCCTCGCTTTCGTACGAGTACGCTCGGAAGTCGATCTTGCGCTGCTCCAGGGTGCGCACCACGTTGGTCTTCTCGCTCGGCTTCATGGAACTAATACCCTTCGTCGCTTATCGCCTTGGGCAAGGCCGTCTCCGCTTGGCTTCCCTTGCCGCGCATGCGCAGGGCGGAAAGCACCACGCACAGGCTGCTGGCGCACATGCAGCCCGCCGAGAACGCCGGCGTGGGCGTCCATTGGAAGAATGGGTAGAACGCGCCCGCCGCTAGCGGGATGGCCACTATGTTGTACGCGAGCGCCCAGAAGATGTTGCGGCTGACGTTGTTCGTCAGCTTGCGGCTCAGCGTCAGGGCATCCGCGGCGTTGACGAGGTCGTCGTGCGTCAGGATGATGTCCGCGCTGTTGAGCGCGGCGTCCGTGCCCATGCCCACGGTCATGGAGACATCTGCCGCGGCGAGCGCCGGGGCGTCGTTGATGCCGTCACCCACCATGAGCACCTTCTCACCCGCAGCCTGCAGATCTTTCACCAGCTCCACCTTGCCCTGCGGCTGCACCTCCCATCTCGCGTCCTCTATGCCGCACTGCTGCGCCACCTCGCTGGCGGTGCGCTGGCAGTCGCCCGTCACCATGATGGTGCGCAGTCCCAGGTGCCGCAGATCCTTGACGGCGTCTGTGCTGGTGGCCCGCAGGATGTCGGCCACGGCAATCATGCCGCAGAGAACGCCGTCGCGCGCCACGTAGAGCGGGCTGGCCACGGCGGGAATGTTCCAGAGGTTCACGGCCTTGGTGTCGATGCCGAGCTCCTTCATGAAGGTGGCGCTTCCGGCGGCGCAGGGTTGCCCGTTCACCGTGCCCTGTACGCCGCGCCCCGGCGTGTTGCTGATTTGCTCCGCGTGGAAGGGATTGGGCTCACCCTGGGGCAGGGCGTCACAGACGGCGGCTGCGTAGGGGTGGTTGCAGCTTCCCTCCAGCGCGGCCGCCAGCTGCAGCAGCTCAGTCTCGGAAATGCCAACGGGCACGGATGCGCACACGTGCGGCTGCCCCTGCGTGAGCGTGCCGGTCTTGTCCAGCACGGCCGCGGTGGCGCGCCAGGCGTTCTCCATGGCGTGGCCGTTGCGGAAGATGATGCCGTTGCGCGCGGCGCGCCCCGCCGCCACCATCACGGCTATCGGCGTGGCGAGCCCCAGTGCGCACGGACAGGAGATGACCAGCACGGATATCCCGCGCCGCAGGGCAAACGACATGTCGTCCGCGTAGTGCATCCACGCGGCGATGGAGACAATGGCAATCAAGATGACCGCCGGCACGAACCATGCGGCCAGGCGGTCCGCCATGCGGGCGATGGAAGGCTTGGCGATTTCCGCCTCCCCGACCATTTGGATGATGCGGGAGAGTGCGGATTGCTGCGGTGCGGCGGTAGCGGTGATGGTGAACGGGCCGGAGCCGTTGACTGTTCCTGCAAAGACCTTGCTGCCGCGCTCCTTGACCATGGGCGTGCTCTCGCCCGTGAAGGTGGACTCGTCAATCTCGGATACGCCCTCCACCACGGTGCCGTCGGCCGGCACCAGCTCGCCGGGCTTTACCAGCAGGGTGTCGCCCGGCATGATTTGCGCGGCGGGGATGCGCTCCTGTTTCCCGTCTCTCTGGATGGTGGCCTTGGCGGGCATGCGGCGGCGCAAGGCTGCCATGGCGTCGCCGGCACCGGCGGTGCAGCGGGCTTCCAGCCAGCGGCCGAAGGAGACGATGGTGAGAATCATGGCCGCGCTGTCGGCATAGGCGTGCCCGGCGTGCAGGTGCACCACGTCCGCCATGCTGTAAACGGTGGCGGTGGCGGCGCCGAGTGCCACCAGGGTGTCCATGTTGGGTGCGGCGTGCAGCAGGGCGCGCAGCCCGCGCGTGAAGTAGCCGAAGTTGAGCACCAGGATGGGTGCCAGCAGGCAAAGCTCTATGCCCGGGTGGTCTTCGTCGATGAACCAGTGGTAGTGCAGCGCCAGCAGTGGCAGCAGGATGATGGCGGAAAGCGCCCACGGCAGGCAGGACGGCTTTCGCTTGGTCGCGGCAGGTGCCGCGGCTTCCCGCAGCTCCGCGCGGAAGCCCGCCTTCTCCACCGCAGCCGTGATGTCCGCCGCGGCCAGTTGGTCGCCGTCATAGCTCACGCGCATTAGCCCGGCCACCAGGTTGACCTCCGCGCGGGAGACGCCGTCCAGCTTGGAAACGCAATCCTGCACGCGGGATGCGCAGACCGCGCAACGCATGCCGTCTAACACGAAAATTTGCTGCACCTCCGCCATGGTCTATTGTTTGTTGTCGTCCTCCTGCGGGGCGAGCAGGCGCTCCACCTCCTCGCTGCGGGTCATGGAGGCGGCGTCGCGCCCGTCCTGCGGGTTCTTGTATGCCGGGTTGGCGCCGCGCTTGAGCAGGAGACGCACCATGGGCACGTCCTCGTTGAGGGCGGCATGCATGAGCGGGGTGTTGCCGTCCGCGTCCGCCGAGTCAACCGCGGCGCCGCGTTCCAGCAGCAACTCCGCAGCCTTCAGTTTGCCGTTCACCACGGCGGCGTGCAGGGCGGTGGTGCCGCTGCAAAGGGCATCTCCGCGCATGCCGGAATCCAGCAGCAGACGCAAGGTTTCCAGCTGTCCGCTCTCCGCCGCCGTTTGCAGGGCGGCTAGGAATTCATCCGCATGCGCCGCCGCGTTCGACTGGGAAAGCGCGCGCTCCAGCACATCCGTGCGTCCCGCCTTGGCCGCCAGCTGCAGCAGGCCCTCGTCGTTCTCCGAGCGCGTTATGAAGGGGTATTCCGCATCGTCCGCGGGCCAGGCGTCCACCATCGCGCGCAGGGCGGCGGCGTCCTCGCGCGCGGCCTCGTCTGAATTGGTGGTGAGCACCCACGCCCCGCAGCCCAATATGAGGAAGAACACGGCCCACACCGCAAGCATGGGCGCGCCCGCCCGCCGTGTGAGCGTGCGGGAGAGGGCGAGCACGCCGTTGACCAGCACGCCCACGGCGCACAGGGTCATCACCCACGCCGCCACGCTCACGGCAGCAGCTTCCCCCGCATCCGCGGAGTACCTCACATGCACTGCCAGCATGATGATAACCGCCAGCAGCAAAACGGGATTGGCAAAAGACTTCACACCATGTATTCTATCAGGTGCCGCAACGCATGACAAGCAAATAGCCCTGCATGAGTATCTCCCGTTGCGTTCACATCCAAAGAAATCCCGAGCCGCGGATGCATCGTTGCAATTTCATAGTCATACCGCGTTTTGGGCAGGGATGCATCCCCATGCCCCGTCCCCATCTGCAATGCCTGGAAAATGCCCGCATCCGCGGCAACTGCCCATAGCCGGACATGGCATGCCCATGCCCGCGCGCGAATATCCTTGACGGCGCGCGGAAATTTCGGCATGCTATGCGCACATGGACAAGGTACTCATCATCGGAGCAGGAGGCGTGGGCCACGTGGTGGCCCACAAGTGCGCACAGATGGCGGACGTCTACAAGGAAATCCACCTGGCATCCCGCACCAAGAGCAAGTGCGACGCCATTGCGGCGGACGTGCTGGCGCGCTCGGGCGTGACCATCACCACGCATGCGGTGGATGCGGACGATGTTCCCGCCACGGTGGCGCTGCTGAAGGAAATCAAGCCGGATTTGGTGCTGAACGTGGCGCTGCCGTACCAGGACCTGCCGCTGATGGATGCGTGCCTGGAGGCGGGCTGCCACTATGAGGACACGGCCAACTACGAGCCGCGCGACGTGGCGAAGTTCGAGTACAAGTGGCAGTGGGCGTACCACGACCGCTTCAAGCAGGCCGGCCTGTACGCGCTCATGGGCTCCGGGTTCGACCCCGGCGTGACCAACGTCTACACCGCCTGGGCGCTCAAGCACCATTTCGATGAAATCGAGTACCTCGACATCGTGGACGTGAACGGTGGCGACCACGGCCAGGCCTTCGCCACCAACTTCAACCCGGAAATCAACATCCGCGAGGTCTCCGCACCCTGCCGCCACTGGGAGAACGGCGATTTCCAGGAGACCCCCCCCATGAGCATGCACCAGCCCTTCGCCTGCCCGCAGGGCGTGGGCACATACGAAATCTACCGCATGTACCACGAGGAGATGGAGTCCCTCGTCAAGCACATCCCCACCATCAGGCGCGCACAGTTCTGGATGAGCTTCTCCCCCAACTACATCAACCACCTCACCGTCCTCAAGAACGTCGGCATGACCAGCATCGAGCCCATCATGTACAAGGGCGTGGAGATTGTGCCGCTCCAGTTCCTCAAGGCCGTGCTGCCCAACCCCGGCGACCTCGGCAAGACCACCCACGGCCGCACCT
>JAKSOT010000064.1 GCA_024405455.1 Akkermansia sp.
AGGGCGATTGGCCAGCCGCAGGCTGCCCGAAGGGCGAGCCGCCGTGGGGCGGCGGTGAGGCAAGGTAGCCGCCAGGGCATCGTAGCACCACCTGCGGCACTCCGTGCCGCCATTCTTCCACCCCGCGCCCGCAGGGCGCGCGCGAACCCAGTGTACATCCGCCCGCCAACCACGCCATGTGTGTACACACGCACCGCGCTTGTACAAGCGCCCGCCAACCCCGCCATGAGTGTACACACACCGCGCTTGTACAAGTGCGCGCCAACCACGCCATGTGTGACACACACCGCGCTTGTATAACCGCGCACCAATCCCGCCATATGTGTCCACACACCGCGCTTGTACAAGCACCCGCCAACTCACCCCATGTGTGTAGACACGCCGCGCTTGTACAACCGCCAACCAACCGTGCCATGTGTGTACACACAACGCTTGTACAAACGCAAACCAACAACCGCGCCATGCGTGTACACACACCGCGCTTGTACAATCGCGCACCAATCACGCTATGTGTGTTTACACAACGCATGCAAACAAACAAATTCCAAATACTAAATTCTCAATGCTAAATCCCAAATCGCCCTGTGTGGTTATAGCGTGCCGCTCGCGGCGCGGTATGGCGGCGGAAGAGTGTACCGCAGAGGGGCCGGGAAGCGGTGGGGCACCATCGGAATGGCTCCGGGTGAGCTGCGTCGGAGGCGCAGGGAATGAAACATTTCGTTTCTGGCGAAGCACGGGTATAAAGCAAGCCCCCGCTGAATTGAGGGAACCCACCCATGGAGGGCTGTTCCCATCAGCGGGGGCAAGGGGTGCTGCCGTGCGGGTTAGACGATGCCCTGGTCTATCATGGCATCCGCCACCTTGACGAAGCCTGCGATGTTGGCGCCTGCGACGTAGTTGGTGAACTTGGCGTCGCTTCCGGTGGCGAACTCTTGTGCGTTGTTGTAGGCGTTCTCGTGGATGTCCTTCATGATGCGGAAGAGTCGGGAGTCCACCTCCTCTGCGGTCCAGCTGAGGCGCTGGCTGTTCTGCGCCATCTCCAGGCCGGAGGTGGCGACGCCGCCTGCGTTTGCGGCCTTGGCTGGGCCGAAGAGGATTTTGGCGTCCAGGAAGTTGGAGATGCCTTCCAGGTTGGTGGGCATGTTGGCGCCTTCCGCCACGAGCTTGCAGCCGTTCATGATGAGGCCTGCGGCTTCCGCGCCGTTGATTTCGTTCTGTGTGGCGCAGGGGAACGCGCAGTCGCAGGGCACGCTCCACGGCCGCTGGCCCTCATGGTATTCCGCGCCCTTGAAGTGATCCGCGTATTCCTTGATGCGGCCTCGGCGCTCGTTCTTGAGCTCCATGATCCACGCGAGCTTTTCGGCGTCGATGCCCTCCTTGTCGTAGATGAATCCGTTGGAGTCGGACATGGTGACGACCTTGCCGCCGAGCTGGGTGAGCTTCTGGACGGCGAACTGGGCCACGTTGCCGGCGCCGGAGACGAGGCAGGTCTTGCCCTCCAGGGAGTCGCCGCGGGTGGCGAGCATGTTCTGAGCGAAGTAGGAGACGCCGTATCCTGTGGCTTCCGGGCGCATGATGGAGCCGCCCCAGTTGCGGCCCTTTCCGGTGAGCACGCCGGAGAAGATGCCGGTGAGGCGCTTGTACTGGCCGAAGAGGAAGCCGATTTCACGGCCGCCCACGCCGATGTCGCCGGCGGGCACGTCGGTGTCGGCGCCCACGTGGCGGTAGAGCTCGGTCATGAAGCTCTGGCAGAAGCGCATGACCTCGCCGTCGCTCTTGCCCTTGGGGTCGAAATCTGCGCCGCCCTTGCCGCCGCCCATGGCGAGGGTGGTGAGGGAGTTCTTGAAGGTCTGCTCAAAGCCGAGGAACTTGAGGATACCGAGGTTGACGGAGGGGTGGAATCGGATGCCGCCCTTGTACGGGCCGATGGCGCTGTTGAACTGGATGCGGAAACCGCGGTTGACGCGGATGTGCCCGTGGTCGTCCACCCAGGGCACACGGAAGATGATGGTGCGCTCGGGCTCGGTGATGCGCTCCAAGATGCAGTTGTCCTCGTATTTCTTCTTGGCGTCCAGCACCGGTGCGATGGTGGAAATCACCTCCTGCACCGCCTGCAGGAACTCAGGCTCGCCCGCGTTTTTCGCGGCAACCTCCTCCAATACCCTCGTGGTATAATTTGACATGGTCGTGAATTGTGGCTGGGTTTCGCATCCCCTTGATTTTGAGAAGCAGGGGGGCGCGTTCAACCGCGCGGCATTTTAGCAGATACCGCCGCCGAGAAAAGTTTTTTTTCGCTATGCTGACACAATTTTACCTGAACGGCTTGACAGGGTCGCCTGCGAAGCATACCATGGAAGCATGATGAAGCGTACCATCTTCGCAATCAGCGCGTTGCTTTGTTTGGGCGTCGCGGTTTCCGCGCCCGCGCAGGCCAAGCCGCGCGCCGACAAGGCGGCGCAGAAGGAAGCCATGAAGGATGCCAAGGCCAAGCAGCCCAAGCAGAAGGGCAAGGCCGGCGCCGTGGCCGCCGTGCTCAAGGACCTCACCTACGTGACGGATGCCCGCCCCAACCTGAAGGCCAAGCAGTACAAGTACATGCAGTCCGCCACCTGGTGCCGCTTCTGCAACCTCAAGATGCCGGACATGGTGAAGGGCTACCCGGAAATGCGCAAGCAGGGAATCGAGATTATCCTCATCAGCCCGGACGACACGGTGGAGAAGGCCAACGCGTTTATGGAGACGCACAACGCGCCGTGCCCGTGCGTGATGCGCAATTCCCCCGGAGTGGACAAGCTGCCGAGCTACCGCAACGCGGGCGGCAACCTGCCGGATGTGTTCACCGTGGCGGCAGACGGCACGCTCCTTCACGACGGCTCCATGATGCGCGGCCGCAAAGATTGATTTCCTCTCCGCATCCTTTCCTGTGGAGGCGGGAGGATTTGAATTGCGTTCGGGCGGGGGTGCTGGTATAATCCCCGCATCATGAAATTCACGGAAAAGCTTTCTGCCCGCATTGCGGCCACGCGCTCCGCGCTTTGCGTGGGGCTGGATCCCCGCCCGCAGTCCGACAACATGAACGAGCTGGCGGACTGGCTGCGCAAGGTGGTGGAGGAAACCGCGCCGTACGCCGCCGCCTACAAGCCCAACATCGCGTACTTCGAGGCCATGGGGCTGCCCGGCCTCAAGGTGTTGGAGGAGCTGCTGCCGGACATGCCCAAGGACATCCCGGTCATCCTGGACGCCAAGCGCGGCGACATCGGCGAGACCCAGAAATACTACGCGCAGGCGTATTTCGACCGCATGGACGTGGATGCGGTGACGCTCAACCCGTTCATGGGCTACGACATCCTGGCGCCGTTCCTGGACCGACCCGGCAAGGGCGTGTACCTGCTGGCGGTCACCACCAACCCCGGCTCCGCGGACGTGGAGCAGCAGGTGCTCGCCAATGGCCGCCGCGTGTACCAGCTGGTGGGCGACATGGTGGAGCGCGCCAAGGCGGAGAACGCCGCCACGGAGGTGGGCATGGTGGTGGGTCTCACCAACGCCAACGGCCAAATCCTGGCGGAGCTGCCGGATGCGCCGCTGCTCATCCCCGGCCTCGGTGCGCAGGGCGGCGACCTCTCGGCCCTCACGGGCGGCACCCGCACGGCACCGCCCACCATCAACGTCTCCCGCGGCATCCTCTACAAGGAGCCGGAGCTTTCCTTCGCACAGAAGGCGGAGAAGTACGCCGCGCAAATCCGCGCCGCACTCAACCTCTAACCCCACCCGCCAAGCGCCGTGAAACAATACCTGGACCTCCTCAAAGATGTGCTGGACAACGGCGTGGGCCGCGAGGACCGCACCGGCACCGGCACCATCGGCGTGTTCGGCCGCCAGGCGCGGTTCGACCTGCGCCAGGGCTTCCCGTGCCTCACCACCAAGAAGCTCCACCTGCGCTCCATCATCTATGAGCTGCTCTGGTTCCTCAAGGGCAGCACCAATGTGCGCTACCTCCAGGAGCACGGCGTTTCCATCTGGGACGAGTGGGCCGACGAGAACGGCGACCTCGGCCCCGTCTACGGCTCCCAGTGGCGCGCCTGGCCGGACGGCAAGGGCGGCAGCATCGACCAGATCGCCAAGCTCATCGACGGCCTGAAGAACAACCCGTGGAGCCGCCGCCACCTGGTGAGCGCGTGGAACGTGGCGGAGGTGGACGGCATGGCCCTGCCGCCGTGCCACTGCCTGTTCCAGTTCTGTGTCATTCCCGCACAGGGGGAAGGGGAGAAGCACGGCCTGAGCCTGCAGCTCTACCAGCGCAGCTGCGATTTGTTCTTGGGCGTGCCGTTCAACATTGCCAGCTACGCGCTGCTGCTCATGATGGTGGCGCAGGTCTGCGGCTACGAGCCCCGCGAATTCGTCCACACCTTTGGTGATTTGCACCTCTACCGCAACCACCTGGACCAGGCCCGCCTGCAGCTCACGCGCGAGCCGCGCCCGCTGCCCACCATGCGCATCAACCCCGACGTGAAGGAAATCGACGGGTTCGACTACCCCGACTTCTCGCTGGAAAACTACAATCCCCACCCGCACATCAAGGCGGCCGTTTCCGTATGACACCGCACTTCACAGGGGTGGTGGCCATGGCCGCCGACCGCGCCATCGGCTTCCAACAGGGAATCCCGTGGAAGCTCAGCGAGGACATGAAGCTCTTCAAGCGGCTCACCATGGGACACCCCATCCTCATGGGGCGCAAGACCTGGGAGAGCCTGGGACGCCCGCTGCCGGGGCGCCAGAACATTGTGCTGACCCGCACCACCGGCTACGCCGCGGAGGGCGCGGAGGTTATCCACGACCTCTCTGAGCTGGAGCGGATGGAGCTGCAGGATGCGGAGGTGATGGTGATAGGCGGCGCGCAGCTGTACGCCGCCATGCTCGGGAGGATGGAACGCCTCCACGTTTCCGAGGTGCAGGGCGAGTTTGAGGCGGATACCTATTTCCCGGAGTTCGCGCACCTTTTCCCGCACCGGCAGGAGCTGGAGCGGTTCGCGGGGTTCACCCATGTTCTCTATTCGCGTTAGGCTGCGCAGGGAGGGGCGCCCCCTGCGCGCGCACGCCGCGGCCGGACTCGCCGCGGTGCTGTTTGGGTTGATGAGCCCCATGTGCAAGGTGGCCATGGAGGACGGTGCCATTGGCGCGCTCTCGCTGGGCATGATGCGCATTGCCGGCGCCGCCGCGCTCTTCTGGCTGCTGTCGATCTTCCTCCCGCGCGAGCGCATCGACTGGCGGCACGATTTCCCCATGCTGGTGGGCATGTCGCTCTGCGGCATGGGCATCAACCAGTTTTTCTACGTGTGGGGGCTGGAGTTCACCTCGCCCACCAACGCCTGCGTCATCTCCACCACCACGCCCGTGTTCACGCTCATCCTGTCCATCGTGGTGCTGCACCTGGCGGTCACCCGCCGCATGGTGGGCGGCGTGGCGGTTGCCGCGGTGGGCGCGCTGGTGCTCATCCTGGGCAGCGGCGCGCACGGCGGCATGAGCGGCCACCCGCTGGGGGACGGCCTCTGCCTGGTGTCCCAGTTCTCCGCCGCGTGCTACTTCGTGTTCTTCGGCCGCCTGGTGAAGAAGTACCGCCCGGTCACGCTCATGAAGTGGCTCTTCACCATCTCCACCGTCGCCATCTTCCCCTTCGTCATTCCTGATATGGCCACCGCGCCGTGGGGGCAGCTCACGCTGGATGCCGCCCTCGGCGCCGCCTACGTGGTGGTGTTCGGCTCCTTTGTCAGCTACCTCCTGCTCATTTACGGCCAGCGCCACCTCAAGCCCCCCGTCGTCGCCACCTACAACTACATCCAGCCCGCAGTCGCCGCTGCCGTCGGTGTCCTCCTCGGTCTGGATGTCATCACCTGGCAGAAGGTTGTCGCGGTCGTCCTCATCGCCATCGGCGTCTACTTCGTCACCCACCTCCACCCACGCACCAACAAATCCTAATCCTAATCCTAATCTGGAATCCGGAATCCGGAATCTCCCCGCCAATCCGCCCTTGACACCACGCGCCGCGGGGTGTAGATTGTCGGCGTTATGGAATACGGGCATGTATTGGCAACGTACGGGCGTGCGCCCATGGACATGGAGCGCGGCGAGGGATCGTACCTGTTCGACACGGAGGGGCGGCGCTATGTGGATTTCTGCGCGGGCATAGCCACGTGCTGCCTGGGGCACGCCAACCCCGTGGTGGTGGAGGCGCTGTGCACGCAGGCGCGCAAGCTGATGCACTGCTCCAACCTGTACGGCATCCCCGGCCAGGAGAAGCTGGCCAAGCTGATAGTGGAGGACATCATCGGCATTCCCGGCCGCGTGTTCTTCTCCAACAGCGGAGCGGAGTCCAACGACGGCATCATTAAGGTGGCCCGCCGCTTCGGCCACCGCCACCCCGCCGCCGACGGCTCGCCCAGGTACGAGGTCATCACATTCAACAAGAGCTTCCACGGCCGCACCCTCGGCTCCATGGCCGCCACCGGGCAGACCAAGATACAGCTTGAGTTCGACCCCCTGCTGGTGGGTTTCAAATACGTGGACTTCAACGACATCGACGCCCTGCGCGCCGCGGTTTCGCCCGTCACCTGCGGCATCATGCTGGAGGCCATCCAGGGCGAGGGCGGCGTGAATCCCGTGAAGCCGGAGTTCCTGCGCGCCGCCGCGGAGCTCTGCAAGGAGCACGACCTGCTGATGATGATCGACGAGGTGCAGTGCGGCTTCTGCCGCTGCGGCGCGCACATGGGCTGGCAGGCCGTCTGCCCGGAAGTGCAGCCGGATCTGGTGTCCTGCGCCAAGGGCATCGGCGGCGGCTTCCCCATGGGCTGCTTCTGGGTGAGCGACCGCGCCATCGATGATGCGGGCACGCCGCTCTCCTCCATCATGAATCCCGGCTCCCACGGCTCCACCTTCGGCGGCACGCCGCTGGCCACCGCCGTTTCCGCCGCCGTGGTGCAGGAGCTGCTGAAGCAGGACCTCGCGGCGCGCGCGCGCAAGCTCGGCGAGCACATCAAGGCCACCGTGGAGGGATGGAACATCCCGTGCGTGGCGGGCGTGCGCGGCCTCGGCCTGCTCCGCGGCGTGGGATTCGACAAGACGAAGTTCCGCCACCCGCTGCCGGAGGGAACCACCCCCGCCGCCCACGTCAACAACCTCTGCCGCGAGGCCGGACTGCTGGCATGCCCCGCCGGGCCGGACACCCTCCGCCTCATCCCCGCGCTCAACATTCCGGAGGAGGTGCTGGAGGAGGGACTGAATATCCTCCACGGAGTTCTGGAAGAAGCTTGACTTTTCCCCGCCGTTCCCTAATATGGGGGCATGGCACAGCAAAACGCAATATCTCCCACGCGCGCCGAGAATTTCCCCGAGTGGTACCAGCAGGTGATCAAGGCCGCCGACATGGCCGAAAACTCGGAGGTCCGTGGCTGCATGGTCATCAAGCCCTGGGGCTACGCCATCTGGGAGCTCATCCAGCAGCAGCTCGACGCTGAATTCAAGCGCACCGGGCACACCAACGCCTATTTCCCCATGCTCATCCCCGTGGCCTACCTGGAGAAGGAGGCCGAGCACGCCGAGGGATTCGCCACCGAGTGCGCCGTGGTCACCCACCACCGCCTGGAGGCCGTGAAGGACCCCGAAACCGGCAAGACCAAGATGATTCCCGCGGGCGAGCTCACCGACAAGTACGTCATCCGCCCGACCTCCGAGACGGTCATCGGCGCGGCGTTCTCGCGCTGGCTGGAATCCTACCGCGACCTGCCGTTCAAGGTGAACCAGTGGTGCAACGTGATGCGCTGGGAGATGCGCCCGCGCATTTTCCTGCGCACGGCGGAGTTCCTGTGGCAGGAGGGCCATACCGCTCATGAGACCCGCGAGGAGGCGGAAATCGAAACCGCCACCATGCACAAGGTGTACGAGGACTTCCAGCGCGATGTGCTGGCCGTGCCCTCCATCCCCGGCGAGAAGACCGAGCACGAGCGCTTCCCCGGCGCCGTCCGCACCTACACCGTGGAGGCCATGGTGCAGGACCGCAAGGCCATCCAGGCCGGTACCTCCCACTTCCTCGGCCAGAACTTCGCCAAGGCCCAGAACATCTCCTTCGCCGGACGCAACAACGAGCGCCAGTTCGCCTGGACCACCTCCTGGGGCGTGTCCACCCGCATGATCGGCACGCTCATCATGGCCCACTCCGACGACGACGGCCTGGTGTGCCCGCCCCGCGTGGCCCCGCGCCAAATCGTCATCATCCCCGTCACTCCCAAGCCGGAGACGCGCCAGGCCATCCTGGACCACTGCCATGCGCTGGCGGACAAGCTCTCCGACATGTCGTTCCACGGCCTGCCGCTGCGCGTGACAGTGGACGACCGCGACCTCAACGGCGGCACCAAGAAATGGGAGTGGATCAAGAAGGGCGTGCCCGTGCGCGTGGAAATCGGACCGCGCGATCTGGAGAAGGGCAGCGTCTGCATCTGCCGCCGCGACCAGGACACCAACGCCAAGGCCTTCATCCCGGAAACCGAGTTTGTGGACGGCGCGGTGCAGCTGCTGGAGGACATCCAAAACGCCCTGCTCAAGCGCCAGCGCGAGTTCCGCGACAGCCACATCCGCCCCTGCAACAGCCTCGACGAGCTGAAGGAAAACTTCGCGGGCGAGGGCGACGCCGACTGGCTGCTCTGCCCCTGGGACGGCTCCCCGGAGCAGGAGGAGGAGCTGGCAAAGAGCCTGCGCATCTCCATCCGCTGCATCCCGCAGGGCGAGATGGGCGTGGGCCCGGAAGCCCCCTGCATCCTTACCGGACGTCCCACCACGCGCCGCGTGCTCTGGGCCAGAAGCTACTAAACCCCGCCCCCCGCCAGCCATGAAATCCATCCTCATCGCCGCCCTCTGCTCCCTCGGCATGCTCCATGCCGTGGAGGGCCCGCCGGAGAACTACCAGAAGGTGGACCAGCGCGTCCTCTTCATCGGCAACAGCTACACCTACGTGAACGACCTGCCCAAGGTGTTTGACGCCCTGTGCAAGGCCGGCAGGCAGAAGGTGGGCGTGGATTCCTTCACGGAAGGCTCATGCGCCCTGGTGGATTTCTTTGAGCTGCCCCAGTTCGAGCCGGCCAAGAAGAAGGTGGCCACCGGCAAGTTCACCTACGTGGTGCTGCAGGACCAGAGCCTCGTGCCCTCCCTGCGCCCGGACTGGACCCTCGCCTACACCGCCAAGTGGAAGGAGCTGGTTGCCGCCGCCAACGCCACCCCCGTGTACTTCATGACCTGGGCACGCTGCATCAACGGAACCAACCGCCCGGATATGGCGGCGCAGGACAAGACCACTGCCGTCTACTGCCAGGCGGCGCTGCGCGACGGCGTGACCCTGGTGCCCTGCGGAGAGGTGTGGCGCGAGTGGAATCGCCTGTACCCCGGCACCACGCTCTACGAGCGCGACGGCTCGCACCCCAACCCCGTCGGCGTGTACCTGAACGCCTGCACCTTCTACAAGGTGCTCTGCAAGAAATCCCCCGTGGGCCTTCCCTCCAAGTACCCCATAACCGGCCCGGCCATCGTGGATGTCAAGCCGCAGCTTGCCCGCCAGTGCCAGCAGCTCGTGGACAAGGTGGTGGATTCCTTCAACCCGCAGGCATTCCTGGACGCCCACCAAAACCTCAAGGCGGAAGATTCAGTCCCCCTCAACCGCCCCATCGGCAAGTGGTGAGCTTGGCTATCCGCCGGGTGGCAAGCCTGTCCGCTTCGGTGTAACCCCGCAAGGGTGGGAACGGATCTTTCGCGGGCTGGATTGCGCTAAAATTAGATATCGGTTATTTTTTTTGCAAAAAAAGCAGAAAATTTCACAAAAACCGCTCCCCGCGGCTTATATAGGGTAAGAGACCATGCAATACTACTATCTCAACGAACAAAAGGAAGTGCAGGGGCCGTTCACTGCGGAGCAGATGCGCCGCATGTTGGCCGACGGCACCCTCGACGGCAACACGCTGGCCTCCGAGGAGGGCGGCAGCGGGTGGCGGCCGCTGGATTCGCTCCACCTGCCGGGTGGTGTCTCGCCGGAAGTCCCCGCGGCGGTGCTGGGGGAGTGTCCGCACTGCAAGACAACGCTGGTAGGCGCGGAGGTGCCGGCGGTGTGCCCGCATTGCGGCAAGCACCTGCACCCCGGCACGGAGAGCCTGTGGGAGAACGCCGTGTACGCCTACAACCAGCTGACAGATTTCCGCGGGCGCGCCACGCGGCGCGAGTTCTGGAGCTACTACCTGTTCAGCTCGCTGGTGGCGTTCGCGCTGAATCTTCTGGGCAGCATTGGGGAGGTAATAACGCCGGACGGGAACGAGGCAGTTCCCCTGCCCGTGGCCATCGTGTTGATGGTGGTGGGGCTTCTCCTGCTGCTGTTCCAGCTGTCGTTGATCCTGGCCAATCTGGCGGTGGCTGTGCGGCGGCTGCACGACACCGGGCACTGCGGCTGGTGGGCGGTGGCGCCGCTCGCATGCCTGCTGCTGCTAATCCCCGGTGTATTCCTGGCCGGCAGCGCGCACGACCCCGGTATGATGGTGGGCATATTCGCACTGGTGGCGGCGCTCGCCTCCTTGGGTTTCAGCCTCTATCTCCTCATCCAGATGCTCATGCCCTCCCAATGCGGCCCGAACAAGTACGGCCCCTCCGTCCTCTTCCCGCGTCTCTTCCCATGAATTACTACTATCTTAACGAGCGCAAGGAAGTGCAGGGGGCGTTCACGGCGGGGCAGATGCGCCGCATGATGGCCGATGGCACCATCAACGGCCAAACGCTGGCCTCTGAGGCTGGCGGCGGCGGGTGGCAGCCGTTGGATTCCCTCACCCTGGCGGACGATGCCCCCGCGGTGGAGCTGAGGCCGTGTCCGCACTGCCATGAAGCGCTGGAGGGCGCGGAGGAACCGGCGGTGTGCCCGCATTGCGGCAGGAACCTGCACCCCGGCACGGACAACCTGTGGCTAAACGCCGTGTACGCCTTCAAGCAGATGTTCGATTTCCGCGGGCGCGCCACGCGGCGCGAGTTCTGGAGCTTCATCCTGTACAGCTACCTGGCGCAGTACGCATTGGCGTTCGTGGCGATTCTCCTGGGAATGACCGTGGTGAAAGTCGGCCATTTCGACACAGCTTGGTTTGCGTTGATGGCGTTGGTCGTGCTGCCCGGCCTGGTGTTCATCCCGCCCAAGCTGGCGGTGACGGTGCGCCGCCTGCACGACCGCGGTCACAGCGGCTGGTGGCTCCTGCTGGTGCTCGTCATGACCTTTGCCGCCCTCCGTGTCGGCGATGACAGGGACTGTGAGCCTGAGCAATGGTGCCGCGACGCCGTCATCGCGTCCGGTGCCACTGCCTACCTCGCCCTCATCGTGCAGATGATGCTCCCCACCAGGCGCTCCCCCCATTCCTCCTAATCCTAATCTTAATCCTAATTCCCTCATGTATTATTACCTGAACAGCAAGAAAACCCCCACCGGCCCTCATTCCATAGAGGAATTGTGCGCCCTCTTGCAGCAGGGAACCATCACCCTGGAAACGCTCGTCGCTCCCGTGGGCGGCGATGCATGGAAGCCCCTTGGCACCATCCTCTCGGACGCCTCCGCCGCAGGCGAGGACCTGCCGCCCGTGCCCGGCATCAAGGGCGAGGTTGCCTGCCCGTACTGCGGGCAGGAGTTCACCACGGAGCGCAAGGGCCTGCCGGAGCAGTGCCCGCATTGCGGCGCGGAGCTGCATGCGCAATCCGGCGGCCTGTGGCGCAACTTCGCCCTGGCGCTGAAGCGCTGTCTGGTGTTCCGCGGACGCTCCACGCGCAAGGAGTATTGGAGCACCATGCTTATGTGCTTTGTGTTGTACATGCTGCTGGCCATGAGCTTGATAATCACCCTGATTACACTGGCGGTGGGCGACCACATAGAGCCTGGTACGGCGATATGGGTGGGTGCGGGTGCCTACGTGTTCATCTGCCTGAGCTCTATCCTGCTGCTTCTGGGAGTGTATGTGCGGCGCTTGCACGATGTGGGTTGGAGCGGCTGGTGGGTGGCGGCGTCCATGCTGTTCGGCGTGGGATTCGGCTTAGTCAACGGACAATACGCGGCCATATACGACCTGGCAGCCTCCCCGGTGTGGCGGTACGATGTGAACAGCCCCCGCGTGCACGAAACCGCCGCCCAGACAGCCGAGGAATACGATCTCTCCCTGTCGGACCTGACAGCGGTCCAGGCGTACGAGCTGCACAAGGCGGCGCTGGATCAGCTGCGCGAAGAGGCCGTGCAGTCGTACAGCGAGGCGCAGATGCAATCGGTGATGAGCCCGTGGATGCTGCTGGGCATCGTCGTCTACCCGCTGGGGATTCTCCTGTTCGTGCTGACGCTGCTGGATTCCAAGCGCGGCAGCAACCAGTACGGTCCCTCCGCCAAATACCCGCTCGGCTAATCCCATGGACACCATCTGGCAGCATTTCGCCAACGCCTTCAGGCGCGAGAACTACGCCCGCATGGCCGGGCGCGCCACGCTGGCGGAGTACTGGAGCTGCATGCTCTTCGCCCTGCTGTTCGGGTGCATCCCGCTCGGCATCATCGTGGCGGGGTGTGTGGCGTGCCTGGTGTCGCAGGCGGTGGGTGTGGTCCTGCTGGCGGTGGGCTCCCTGGCGCTGCTGTTCTACGTGTTCTACACCGCGCTGCCCATGCTGGCGGTCTACGTGCGGCGTTTGCACGACGTGGGCTGGAGCGGCTGGTGGATTGCCCTGCAATACGGCATTGTGGCCATCATGGCCGTGTTGGAAATCGGCATTTTCCTCCATTTCCAGATTGAATTCGCGCTGGACACCACGCAAATTCCCTTCATGACGCTGGAGGAACTCTTTGCCCTGGCGCAGGATTTCCAAGCCTTCCAGCCCGCGTGGTTCAAGCTCTGCTGCTCCATAGCAGACCCCGCGCTCACCCTCCTCGGACTGCTCCTGTTCGTCCTCACCCTCCTGCCGAGTGGAGGAAACAACAAGTACGGACCGCGTTCCTAATCTTAATCCTAATCCTAATCCTAATTACCCGCAGGGTTTTTGTGTGGCCGACTACGGCAGATATTCCCGCAGCCTCTCCCACACCATGTCCACGGTGATGAGGTCGATGGTGGAATCGGAGACAAGGTTGATGGACTTTGGCCCGCGGGTGGCGCTATTGCGGGTGCGGTTGTCGTAGATGGCGATGGTGGGGCCGCCGGACATGGCGGCCATGTGGGAGGGCCCGGTATCGTTGCCGACGGTGGCGAGGGCGCGGCGTGCAATCTCCGGCACATCCAGCAGGGCGGTCTTGTTGAGCAGGCTGACGGCGGCGGGGCAGGCGGCGGTGACGGCGCCGATTTCCGCAGCCTCCGCGTTGGTGCCGATGAGCACGGGTGCCACCCCGCGGGCGGTCAGGCGCTGCGCCAGCTCGCAGAAGTTCTGCACGGGCCAGCGCTTGTACGGGTGTGTGGGTGAGCAGCCGCATATCAGCAGCACGTACCTCTCCGGCAGCTTGTCCAGCTCCGGGTTCTCGCTGTGCATGAACGACAGGTCGGTGGGCGTCCACTCCAGCTGGATGGGTTCCACCTTCACGCTCCCGCAGCCGAGGGCATGCCTCTTGGTGATGGTGGCGCAGGTCTTCTTCCTGCCGTCGATCCATTGGTACGTGCCGCGGCACA
>JAKSOT010000065.1 GCA_024405455.1 Akkermansia sp.
CGCACCGACAACATGGAGGAATCCATGCAGCAGATCTGCAAGAAATTCCCCGTCCGCATCGTCAACCTGGAAAACAAGAAGCTCCGGGACTACACCACCTTCATCCTGGATTTGATTGCCAGGTACAACAAGACCGCCAAGACCATGGGGGCCGACCCCATCCCGGTGGACGGCTCGGTGACGCCGTTCGACCACGGCGACCCGGAGGTGCTGCTCAAGACGCGCGCCGGGAAGGCTTCCGATGTGTCCAAGTGGATGGGCGACATCAGCAAGCAAATCAACAGCGGCATCCCCGTGCTGTGGTGCGTCACCCTGGGTATCTACAAGGAATCTGTGCCGCTGCCGCAGGGACGCGGCGGCCACATGCGCCTCATCATCGGCTACAACAAGACCGAGAAAACCATCATCTACACCGATTCCTGGGGCTCCGGGCACGAGAAGAAGTCCATGCCCGCCGACGAGGCCATGGCCATGACATCCTCCCGCTACGTCTTGCGACGATAGCGCGGATTTACAATTGACGATTTACAATTTACAATTTGGGAATAGAGCGCGCCTAGCGGCGCGGGGATGTTTGCAACTTGCTCGCAGTCAATGCCGAGCGACAACATGAAAACGCACTTTCATGAAAAGGCGCGTCAGCATGAAAGTATACTTTCATTATATGCTTGACAAGTTGGCGGGCGGCGGTATCATGGCGGTGAGATGAGCCTATTCAGCGATGAACAGATACTGGAGCTGTTGAAGCGTAGCAACCCCTGGTGGCAGGGAGAGCATACGCTGCGGGAACTGCCGCCGATACACCGCGAGGCGTACCGGGAGGTGCTGGAAACCGTCACGGCGGAGGACGTGCGGCGGTTTGCGGTGCTGTCGGGCGCGCGGCGCGTGGGGAAGACGACGGTTCTGCTGCAGGTGGCGCGCGCGTTGCTGGAGCGCGGCGTACCGGCGGAGAACATCCTGTACATCTCGTTCGACGATCCCATCCTGAAGCTCAGCGGGTTCGCGCAGGTGCTGGAGACCTACCGCAGCTACATCCCGCACACGGGCGTGCATTATTTCCTGCTGGACGAGGTGCAGTACGCGGAGGACTGGTCCCTGTGGGTGAAACGCCTGTACGACAGCGAGCCCGCGCTGCGCCTGGCGGCCACGGGGTCGGCCAGCCCGAGCATCGAGAAAGGGGCGTCCGACAGCGGGGTGGGGCGGTGGCGCGTGTTCCGCATGCCCACGCTCACCTTCGCGGAGTACTGCGCGGTGGCGGGCGTGGAGAAGCTGCCGCAGGGCGTGCCGGCCCTGGAGGAGCTGCCCGCCATGGAGCGCGGCGCGTTCGGCATGCTCATGATGCGCCTCTCCTCCCTGCAGCCCCACTGGAACCGCTACCTGGTGCAGGGCGGCTTCCCGGAGCTCGTGCACCTGCAGGACACCGCGCGCGCCCAGCAGCTGCTGCGCGAGGACGTGGTGGACAAGGTGCTCAAGCGCGACGTGCCCGCCCTGTTCGACGTCCGCAACTCCATCTTCCTGGAGAAAATCTACCTCTACCTCTGCCTCAAGAGCGGCAACATCATCAACTACGCGGAGATGAGCAAGGCCCTGGGCGTCACCAAGCCCACCCTTTCCCGCTATATCGACTACCTGCGAGACGCCAACCTCATCTACATCAGCCACTCCGTGCTCGCCACGGGCAAGAAGGGGCTTTCCGCCCAGCCGAAAATCTACATAGCCGACGCCGCGCTGCGCAACGCCAGCCTGGCCCTGCCCAACCCGTTCTCCGACAGCGCGGACCTGGGCATGGTGGTGGAAACCGCCGTCTACAAGCACTTCCAGAACGCCTATGCGCGCTCCGCCAAGGTGGGCTTCCTCCGTACCCCCGGCAAGGGAAAGGAGGTGGATGTGGCCGTGGACTTCTTCCCGCACGACAAATTCATCCTCTGCGAGGCCAAGTACCGCAACGATGCCGAACTCGCCCCCGGCGACGCCCTCCCCACCCTCTGCCGCGAAGGCAGGGCCGCCGCCGCGTTCGTCGCCACCAAATCCGCCAATGATTTCACCATAATGCCACCTTTCGCCGATAGCGGAACGCCTATCGTCAAAATCCCGGCCTTCGCCCTGTGCTACTTGCTAAACGCGCGTTATCAGTAGACAGCGATATCATGAAAACATACTTTCATGATAATGCACCATAACATGAAAGTATACTTTCATGTTATGGTAAACGGCTGAAAACCAATAAGTTTAGAAAGCAAATGGGCCTCACCACGCCTGGATGGGGAGGTCGTAGATGAAGATGGGGGCTTGCGGGCCCTGGAAGGAGGGTTCCATCTGGTACCCGGAGCGCTTGTTGAAGCCGTTGTTGTGGAGGACCTTGGCGGAGGCGGGGTTGAAGGCGAAGACGTGGGCGGAGACGGGTTTGCCGAGGGGGCGGAGTTTCTGCAGGAAGAGGGCGAGCGCGCGGGTGGCGATGCCCTTGTTCCAATGACCGCGGCCGATGTAGTAGCCGAGCTCGATTTCCCGTCCGCGGTCCACGGCGCCGATGTTGCCCACCACTTCCCCGTCGGCGCAGACGGCGAATTGCATCATGCCGGGCTGCTGCGCGCGGGAGATGAAGCCCGCGGCGTGCTCCCGGGTGTAGGGATAGGGCATGGTGGCGGCCAGGTTGGCCAGCACTTGCGGGTCGTTCAATATCTGCGCCAGACGCGAGGCGTCGCTCTCCCTCCAGGGGCGCAGGGTGACTTTCAGCGCCGCCCTCATGCGGTGGTGAGGGTGACGATGAGCTTGTGGAGGACGTCGCGGGTGTCCAGCTGTGTGGAGACGAGCTGCTTGTCGGCTGCGGCGCATGCCTGCATGTCGCGGCGGGCCTTCTTGAGGGTGAGCCTGCCGAGGGACTTGGCTGCGTTGAACATGCCGAAGGCGTTCACACCGCCGTCCTTCTTGGTGGGCAGCAGCTTGCGGCCCTCCTCCGGCAGGGAGTTCAGCGCTTTCTCGAACGAGCGGTAGTCCCGGGCGTTCAGGTGGTAGGTGTCCAGCAGCAGGCGCGCGCAGAAGCGGTTGCGGACGGTGGGGACGATGGCGGCGCGCATGATGGAGACGGCCTGCTCGCCGTTGTCGAGCTGCTCGTTGACGAGGCGGAGTGCGCGGTGGCAGCTGCCGCTCTCGATGGCGCGGGAGATTTCAAAGATGATGCCGTTGCGGGAGACCGCCACCATGAGGTCCACATCCTGGAGGTTGACCTTGCGGCGGTCCGGGCCGAGGTAGACGTCCAGCTTGGCGACCTCGTTGGCGATTTGGCGCGAGCTCTCGTTGACGCGGTTGACGAAGAGGTCGAGCGCGTCGGTGTCGAAGGTGATGCCGTATGGCTTGGCGGTGCGGACCACGAGGGCGGCGACCTCGGATTCCCAGCCGGGGCGGGAGATGTCGATCTTGCTGCTCTCCTTCATCTGTGCGGCGGCGGAGAGCTTTTTGAAGAAGGTGCGGCGCTTGTCCATCTCCGCGGAGCTGAGCAGGAAAAACGTCTCCGGCGGCAGGTTGCCCAGGCAGTCCACCAGGCGCGCGAGGGCGTCCTGCACGGCCTCGCTGCGTACGCCCTGCGGGGTGTCGCCCATGAAGGTGGCGCCGCGCAGCCACACGACTTTGCGGCCGCCGAACATGTTCATCATCTGGAGGCTGTCGATGGTGTGGCGGATGATGGCGACGGCCTCGTCCACGGTTGCGGCGGCGCCGTCGATGGTCTCGTTGCCCCACTCGTCGGTACCCTCGGTGAGCTCGGCGTACTTCTTCTGTGCGGCGGCGGCGGAAGCCCCCTCGTCGCTGCCGAAGAACACAAAGCTGGCGCAGTCTGCGGCCATGCGGGTATTACAGCAGAAAACGCGCGCCAAGTCAAGGTGCGGATACGCCCGTGGAAATCACTGCCGCGTGGAGCGGTAGTCCGGGTGTTGGGAGAGGATGGCCTTGGCTTCTCCGAGGAGGAAGAAGGAGCCGCAAATCAGCGTGCCGGGGGGGAGCGTTTGCAGGGCGTCCTCCAGCGTGGCGGGCGTGGAGACGGGGGCGTTGCCGACGGCGCGCACCTTGGCGGCCATCTCGTCCTGTGGCAGGATGCGCGGGCTCTGCACGGGCGGCAGCACCCACTCCGCCACAATGGGGGAGAGCAGGCCAATCACCTCGTCCAGCGCCTTGTCGGCGGAGCCGGCGTAGATGCAGCGCGCCTTGGTGTTGGGGAACTCTTTCTTCCAGGTTTCCACGAGCACGCGGATGGCGGGTGGGTTGTGCGCGCCGTCCATGACGACGCCGGGCAGGATTTCCTCGAAGCGGCCGGGCCAGCGGACCTCCGCCAGTCCGCGCGCCTCCTCCTCCGCGGAGCAGAGGAAGTGCGGCAGTGCGTGCAGCGCGGCCAGCGCCAGCGCGGCGTTCATCTTCTGGTGGCTTCCGCGCAGGCCGAGCGGCTGCTCGCAGGGTTCGGAAACGATGCGGTAGTCGGTGTCCATGCGCTGTGCGGCCTCGTGGATGGCGCGCAGGGCGTCGGGCTGTTGCGGGGCGCAGAGTGCGGGGCGGTGCCAGGCGATGATGGCGGCCTTCTCCCCTGCTATCTCGTAGAGCGTGTTTCCGAGGTACTGCATGTGGTCCATGCCGACGGGGGTGATGACAGCCACGTCCTTGGGCACGGCGTTGGTGGCATCCAGGCGGCCGCCCATTCCGGTTTCCAGGATGATGATGTCCACCGCGCGTTCCGCGAAGTGCATTATGGCCACCGCCAGCACGATTTCAAAGAAGGTGGGCGGGGTCTCCCAGCCCGCGATGGTGTCCTTCACCCTGCCGATGAGGCGCGCGGCGTCAGCATCCGGGATGTCCTCGCCGTTCACGCGGATGCGCTCGTTGAACGCCACCAGGTGGGGGGAGGTGAACAGGCCCGTGGAGTATCCGGCGGCGCGCGCCACGGATTCCGCGAACGCGCAGGTGGAGCCCTTGCCGTTGGTGCCCGCCACGTGGATGACGCGGGCGCGGGGCTCGCTCACGCCGCACTCGCGCAGCAGGCGGCGCATGCCGTCCAGCCCCAGCTTGATGCCGAACACCTGCGTGGCGTACAGCCAGTCCAGCGCGTCTGCGAGTCCGGTGAACACGGTGTCAATAGCGGTAGAACTCGCTCTTGAAGGGGCCCTGCACGGGCACGCCCAGGTAGTCCGCCTGCTTCTGCGTGAGCGTGGTGAGGTGCACGCCGAGCTTGTGCAGGTGGAGGCGCGCCACCTCCTCGTCCAGCACCTTGGGCAGCACCTTCACGCCGGGCTTGGCGGTCTCGCGGTCCTTCCAGAGGGCCATCTGAGCGAGCACCTGGTTGGTGAAGCTGTTGCTCATCACAAAGGAGGCGTGGCCCGTAGCGCAGCCCAGGTTCACCAGGCGGCCTTCCGCCAGCAGGTACAGGCTGTGGCCGTCGGGGAAGGTGTACATGTCCACCTGCGGCTTGATGTTGGTGCACTTGATGCCCTCGCGCGCCTGCAGCCGCGCCACCTGGATTTCGTTGTCGAAGTGGCCGATGTTGCACACGATGGCCTGGTCTTTGATTTTCTCCATGTGCTCCAGGGTGATGATGTCGCAGTTGCCGGTGGTGGTCACGTAGATGTCGCCCCAGCCGAGGGTGTCCTCCACGGTGAGCACGCGGTAGCCTTCCATGGCCGCCTGCAGCGCGCAGATGGGGTCCACCTCCGTCACCACCACCTGGGCGCCCAGCCCGCGCAGCGCCTGCGCGCAGCCCTTGCCCACATCGCCGTACCCGCACACCACGGCCACCTTGCCCGCCACCATCACGTCCGTGGCGCGCTTGATGCCGTCCGTCAGGCTTTCGCGGCAGCCGTACAGGTTGTCGAACTTGCTCTTGGTGACGGAGTCGTTGACGTTGATGGCGGGGATGAGCAGTCGTCCGTCGCGCTCCATCTGGTAGAGCCTGTGCACGCCGGTGGTGGTTTCCTCGGACACTCCGGCAATCTCCGGCATCCAGCGGTGGAACACGCCGGGGTTCTCCTTGCCGATGCGCTTCAGCAGCGCCTTGACGACGCCTTCCTCGGCGGATGCGGCGGGGGAGTCCACCCACGGGTCGCCCGCCTCCATCTCATAGCCCTTGTGCAGCAGGAGCGTGGCGTCGCCGCCGTCGTCCACAATGAGCTGCGGACCCTTGCCGTCCTTGTGGCAGAGGGCGTTCCAGGTGCACTCCCAGTATTCCTCCAGGGTTTCGCCCTTCCAGGCGAAGACGGGCACGCCTGCGGCGGCGATGGCGGCTGCGGCGTGGTCCTGTGTGGAGAAGATGTTGCAGCTGGCCCAGCGCACCTCCGCGCCGAGGGCCACCAGGGTTTCGATGAGAATCGCGGTCTGGATGGTCATGTGGAGCGAGCCTGTGATGCGCACGCCTGCCAGCGGCTGCTGCGGGCCGTACTTCTCTCGGCACGCCATCAGCCCCGGCATCTCGAATTCGGACATCGTGATTTCCTTGCGCCCCCAGTCCTTCAGGGCGATATCCGCCACCTTGTATGCTGCTGTCTCGCTCATGTTGCGCCCAGTCTACCCCAATCCCCGCGGCGGGTCAAGTTTCCGCCAACCGAATTCCCGTGCACGCGGGATGTGCACACGCACACGCAGCGGCGGCTTGACGTGCGGATGCGGGGTGTGGTAGAATGGGCGTTCACCTAGAAAGGAGCGGCGCATGTTTATCAACAGGGAAATATCTTGGCTGGAATTCAACCAGCGGGTGCTCAACCAGGCGCAGCGGCAGGATTTGCCGCTGCTGGAGCGCGTGAAGTTCCTTTCCATCACCGCCAGCAACCTGGACGAGTTCTTCCAGGTTCGCGTGGGCGGGCTGATGCTGGTGCAGCGCGCCGGAAAGAACCGCCCGGAGCTTACCGGGCTTTCCCCCACGGACGAGCTGGCGCGCATCCGCGTGCGCGCCAACGCCATGGTGGAGGACCAGTACAAACTCTTCAACGGCGAGCTTCTGCCGCTGATGCGCGAGGCGGGTCTGCACCCGCTTGCCCTGGAGGACTTGGACGAAATCCAGCTGGGGGATTTGGAAAAATATTTCAACGCGAACGTGGCGCCGCTGCTCACGCCGCTGGCCATGGAGGTGGAGACGCCGCCCGTGCTGCCGAACTTGAGCCTGGTGCTGGCGGTGGAGCTGCGCGACAAGGCCTCCGCGGATGCCACGCGCATCGTGGCGGTCACCCTGCCGGAAACGCTGCCGCGCCGCATCCACGTATCATCCCTGGAGGACCGCGGCTACGTGATGCTGGAGGCGCTGGCGGCGCGCTTCATCGGTCACCTGCTGCCCGGCGAGGTGGTGGCGGGCTGCACGCCCTTCCGCGTCACCCGCAACGGCGACATCGCCGTGGCGGAGGAGGAGGGCGGCGACTTCGCCCGCGAGATGGAGGAGGTGCTGGTGGCGCGGAAGTTCTCCGACTGCGTGCGCCTGGAGCTGCCGCAGGATGCGCCAGCGCACCTGGTGGCGCGTCTGCAGGCGCTGGTGGGGGCGGACGGCAACTCCACGTACCGCGTGCCGGGGCTGCTGCGCCTGGTGGATTTCGGGCGCATGGCGTTCGAGCCGGGCAACGACCAGCTCAAGGTGGAATCCTGGACGCCCAGCTGGCCCGCCAGCGTGGATCCCGCCGTCTCCATGTTCGACAACATCGCGCAGGGCGACATCCTCATCCACAACCCGTACGAGAGCTACGAGCCCGTGGTGCGCCTGATCGAGGAGGCCGCCGCGGACCCGGATGTCATCGCCATCAAGCAGAGCCTCTACCGCACCGCGCCCAACTCCCGCTTCATCGCCGCGCTCTGCCGCGCCGGGGAAGCCGGCAAGCAGGTCACCGTGCTGGTGGAGCTCAAGGCGCGTTTCGACGAGCGCCTGAACCTGGCGCAGGCGGAGCGCCTGCAGCGTTCCGGCGTGCAGGTGGTGTACGGCGTGAAGGGCTTCAAGACCCACGCGAAAATCGCCATGATTGTGCGGCGGGAACCCACCGGGCTGCGCCGCTACTGCCATTTCGGCACCGGCAACTACAACGAGGACACCGCCCGCATCTACAGCGACCTCTCCCTGCTGACCTGCGACGACAAGCTGGGGGCGGACGCGGCGCAGCTGTTCAACTCTGTGACGGGGCTGACGCGGCTCATGCAGTTCCGCCGCATCTATCCGTCGCCGGCCATGATGAAGCAGCGCCTGCTGGAGCTCATCGAGGCGGAGACGCAGCGCGCGCGGCAGGGCGGGAAGGCCGCCATCCGCGCCAAGATGAATTCCCTCAACGATGTGGAAATCATGGAGGCCCTGGAGCGCGCCTCGCAAGCCGGCGTGAAAATCCGCCTGAACGTGCGCGGCATCTGCTGCTGGTATCCCGGCACCGCCAAGGGCCGCGCCTCCACCCGCATCGTCAGCATCGTGGACCGCTACCTGGAGCACGCACGCATCTTCTCCTTCCACAACGGCGGCGACAAGCTGGTGTACATCGCCAGCGCGGACTGGATGAGCCGCAACCTGGACCGCCGCGTGGAGCTCATGGTGCCCATCGACAACCCAGAGCTCGCGGAGCGCGTGCTCGGCATCCTGGACGCCTGCTTCAAGGACAACGCGCAGGCCTCGCTCATGGAGGAGGACGGCTCCTCCCGCCCGGTGAACAACCACCGCCGCCCCTTCGCCATGCAGGCGCACCTGCAGCGCCAGGCACGCCAGCGCGCACGCCGCCAGGAGCGCATCTCCCGCCAAACCCTGGAACCCCACCTGCCCAAGAAGGAGAGGTAGCCGCGCCGCTAGTTCCCGGCCTGCGGGCTCATCGAGCTGCTGGTGGACCTTGGCGCGGACCCCAACATCATCGTGCTGCACGGCAACACTCCCCTCCACATGGCCGCCGGGGTATACCACGAGGGCATTGTTGAGTTCAGCTTCTTCGGCGCGCTCATGGATTGCGGCGCAGACTGGAACATCAAGAACGACAAGGGCGAAACGCCCCGCGACTGCGTGCGGGAGAACCTCCTTTCACCCTAAGTTCGTCCGAAAAATGTGTGAGCAACAGCAAAAGTTCCCCCGAAAAATGTGTGAGCAACAGCAAAAGTTCCCCCGAAAAACGTGATTGAGTATTGACATGCCACTGTAAATGTGCTATTTAGCGTTTCAGAGAGGAAATGAAGCGCGAGGCGATACAGGAACTGGAACAATGGAAGGGGCGGGCGGACCGCAAGCCGCTGCTGCTGCTGGGTGCCCGCCAGGTGGGAAAAACCTGGCTGATGCAGGAGTTCGGGCGTGTGAGCTACCGCAACACGGCATATGTGCGCTTCGACACCAAGCCGCAAATCCGCGAGATATTCGAGCAGGGGGCGGATATACCGCGCCTGTTGGCGGCCATCCAGTATGAGGTGGGCTTCCGCCCGGAGCCTGGGGAGACGCTGATTGTCTTCGATGAAATCCAGGAATGCCCGGCCGCGCTCACGTCTTTGAAATACTTTTGCGAGGAGGCACCGGAATACCATGTGATTGCCGCGGGTTCACAGTTGGGCATCCGCTCCACCTGGGGCTCCGGGTTTCCCGTGGGCAAGGTGGATTTCATGCGCCTGTACCCCATGTGCTTCACAGAATTCCTGGAAGCCACCGGGTATGCGCGGCTGGCGGAGCTGCTGCACGCGGGCGACATGGACATGGTGACCGCGTTCCGTGCGGATTTGGAGGAGCAACTGCGCCGCTACTACTATGTGGGCGGCATGCCGGAGGCTGTGCGGAAATATGCGGAGAGCGGGGATTTCTCCCAGGCCCGTAAGGAGCATGAGCGCCTGCTGGCAAGCTATGAAATGGATTTCGGCAAGCATGTTCCCAAGGAATTGCTTGCGCGGGTGCAGCTGCTGTGGAAATCCATTCCCGGGCAGCTGGCGCGGGAGAACAAGAAATTCCTTTGTTCCGCCGTGGGGCAGAACGTGCGGATGCGCCAATTGACCGAACCGCTGGAATGGCTGCGCAATGCGGGGTTGATTGAGCTGGTGCCGCGTGTGAAGGTGCCGTCCATCCCGCTTTCCGCATACGAGGACGGTGCGTTCAAGGTGTTTTTCCTGGATGTAGGGCTGCTGGGTGCCAAGAGCGGGCTCGATTTGTCCGTGCTGCTGGACCGCACCCGCGTGTTCCGTGAATTCAAGGGCGCGCTGGCGGAGCAGTTCGTGCAGCAGGAATTGCGCGCCGTTTGCGGCATCACGCCCTCCTATTGGTCCTCGCCGCGCTCCGATGCGGAAATCGACTTCCTCTTCCAGCACGGCATGGATGTGTTGCCGGTGGAGGTGAAGGCGGAAACCAACCTGCGCGCCAAAAGCCTGAAGCAGTACTGCCAGCAGCACCAACCGCCCCACGCCGTGCGCTGCTCGCTGTCCCCCTTCCACCGCCAGGAGGTACCCTTCCTGCAACCCAAGGGCGGTGCCACCTCCTACGAGCTGCTGGATCTCCCGCTCTACGCGCTTTGCCGCCTCCGGCAGGCGTTGTCGTAAATGCAATTGGATTTCCCCTTGCGGAACAGGTGGGGGATTTTGCTTGCACGCCCGCCGCGGAGGCGGTATGGTGGGGGTATGGACAGCAGGCTCACCATCGCGCTGGAGGATTTCCCGGAGGAGGGGCGGTATCTGGAAGGGGATATCGACGGGGCCGTGTTCGATTTGGGCAACGACGACATCCGCCCGGCCGGGCCGCTGCACTACGCGTTCGACGCGCACCTGTACGAGCATGAGCTGGTGCTGCGCGGCAGCGTGCGCGCGGTGTTCGACATGCGCTGCAACCGCTGCCTGGCACGGTTCGAGTACACGGCGGAAATCACGGATATGACACTGTCGTTCGACGTGAAGGGACAGGGGGCGTTCGATGCCACGGATGCGCTGCGGGAGGAAATCCTGCTCATCCTGCCAGGCTACCCCAAATGCGAGCACGCGGGGCTGGATTGTGAAAAAAATGACACAACGTGTGAATTTGGGCTGGACAAAAACCCCGGTTCGGGTGTAGACTCTGCCGCACCGCGCGGCAACAGCGTGTGGGATGCGCTCGACAAGCTTCCCCAAAACACCGACGGCCGCCCGCCAAAGCAATCTTAACCAATACACGATTATGGCAGCTCCTAAACGCAGAACATCCAAGATGAAGCAGCGCTCCCGCCTGGCCGCCAAGGCCTGGAAGGCGCCCAAGCTCGGCAAGTGCCCCAAGTGCGGCGCAGCCGTCCCCGGCCACACCGCCTGCCCCCAGTGCGGCACCTACAAGACCCAGAGCGGGGCTGAGGTTATCGTCAAGCTCGTTGACTGATTTCCACGTACGGCAACATAACTTTTTCCCACCGCCCCATCCTGCATGGGGCGGTTTTTTATTGACAAGGTGGCGACGGGTGCTAGAGTGGTGGCAGCCGTTTTCCTCAATCACCGGCCACGCGTATGAAGCTTGCACTGGATGCCATGGGTGGAGACAATGCCCCGCAGATCAACATCGACGGGGCCAAGGAGGCCTTGCAGCATGTGGATGCCTTGGATAAACTCTACATGGTGGGCGACGAGGCGCTGCTGAAGCGCCTGTGCGACGCCGCCGGGTTCGGCGGCAGCCCGCGATTGGAAATCGTGCATGCGCCGGAAGTGGTGGGCATGGACGAGAGCGGCCTGGTGGCCGTGCGCCAGAAGAAGCACTCCTCCATGAGCATTGCCGTAGATTTGGTGAAGGACGGCGTGTGCGACGCCGTGCTCTCCGCCGGAAACACGGGCGCGGAGGTGGCCGCCTGCACCATCAAGCTCCGCCTGCTGGAGGGCGTGGAGCGCGCGGGTATCGTCTCCCCCATCCCGAACAACCGCAACTACGTGCTGGTGAGCGACACCGGCGCGAACCCGGACGCCAAGCCGAGCCACCTGGTGGGCTACGCCGTGATGAGCGCCCTCATGGCGCGCTACATCTACGGCATCCCGGAGCCCAAGGTGGCCGTGATGAGCAACGGCACGGAGGATTGCAAGGGCTGCGAGTTCTCCAAGGAGGCCCACCGCCTGCTCCGCCACCTGGCGGACGCCAACCTGCTGCCCTTCCAGTTCATCGGCAACCGCGAGGGGCACGACCTCTTTGAGAGCGACATGGACGTGGCGCTCACGGACGGCTTCACGGGCAACATCCTGCTCAAGAGCGTGGAGGCCACCGCCAAGACCTTCGCCCGTTGGATTAAGGACGGCATCAAGAAGCATCCCATGGCCATGGTGGGCGCGCTCGGCATGCGCGGCGTCTTCCGCAGCATCGGCGACCGCCTCAACGCGGATTCCGTCGGCGGATGCCCCCTCATGGGCGTCCGCGGCGTCTCCATCATCGCCCACGGCTCCGCCACCCCCCGCGCCATCCTCAACGCCACACGCATGGCGGAGGGCATGTGCCGCCACAACGTGAACGACCGCATCATCGCCGCCATGGCCCCCATCAACGAGGAGCTCCGCCGCCTCGCCGAAGAGGAATCCGTGGTGTAGCGCCGCCGTGCCGCCCTGTTGGCTGATTCACCGTCTCAATGTCACTGCCGCCGTTGGGCGGCATCGATGATTTCCCGCGTGTGGGCGGCGGCGCGGAGGACCTGGTCCGCCTGCTCGCGCCAGGTTTTGATGGCGCGCTCGCACTCTGCGATGAGGTCCGCGCGCTCCTCCCTGGTGCGGTCCACGGATGAGAGGTCGGCCTCCAGGGTGTCGCACGCCTTCTGCAAATCCTCTTTTGTTTCCGCAGAGAGCATGAGGGCGTTCGCCTTGATGAGCACGTAGTCCAGCCGCAGCTGCGGCTCCGCCGCGGCCATCCGCTCGTTGCAGAACGCCACTATCTCCGCAAACGCGGCCGTGCCCTTCTCCTGAATGAGCCCCTGGGCGTACTGCTTCAGCAAATCGCGCTGGAACGCCGTCTCCCCCTCCGCGCAGAGCGCCGGAACCGCCAATGCCGCCAGGGCGGCTGCTGTCAACACACGTGTCGTCATGGTTGAGAGAGTTTACTCCGCCTCGTTGAGTTGCTCGAGGGCCTCGCGGTATTTCTTGGCGAGCTCCAGGCCATCTTCATCGGTCTCAAAGGGACAGGCTTTCACGTCGGCGTAATGTTCGGCGTTCGCCTTGGACTGGTCCACCTTCTGCAGGTCGGCGGCGAGGGTTTCGCGCACTTTGGCGACATCCTCCTTGGTCTGCGCACCGATAAGGAGGAAGCCTGACTTGGCATCGATGAGGTCGAGTTTGTAGTCGTCATCCGTTGCGGTGGCGAGCTCCGTGTCGCAGTACCGGATGATTTCCGGGATGGCGGCGGTTGCACCCTTCTGCATCAAGAGGGACATGACGTGTTCCTTCAGCTGTGCGCGTTTGGCTTTCAGCTCGCGTTCGTGGCGCAGGCCGGTCTTGTCCTCGGGGTCGAGCTTGACGATTTCCGCCTCCAGCCCGGCTGCCATGGGGATCACGTCCTCGTCCAGGCTACGGTAGAGCTCGGCCAGGGCCTTGGCCCGGGCTTCCGGCGCCAGCTTCCCGGCATCGGCGATGGTCTTGACGTTCATGAGCGCAATGTCGAGGTCCTCCTGCACGCCGGCGAAGTCCTGGCTGCCCACGAAGCCGCCCGCCACGGTACCCTGCGGGGTGAGGACGAGCA
>JAKSOT010000066.1 GCA_024405455.1 Akkermansia sp.
CTTGGCGACGGGTTTCTTGGCGACGGGTTTCTTCGCGACAGGCTTCTTCGCGACGGGTTTCTTCGTGACAGGCTTCTTCGCGACGGGCTTCTTGGCCACGGGCTTCTTCGCGACAGGCTTCTTGGCCACAGGCTTCTTCGCCACGGGTTTCTTCGCGACAGGCTTCTTGGCCACGGGCTTTTTCGCCACAGGCTTCTTGGTCACGGGCTTCTTGGCCACGGGCTTCTTGGCGACAGGCTTCTTGGCCGCAGGCTTCTTGGCCGCAGGCTTCTTGGCGACAGGCTTCTTGGCCGCAGGCTTCTTCGCCACGGGCTTCTTGGCCGCAGGCTTCTTCGCCACGGGCTTCTTCGCCACGGGCTTCTTGGCCACAGGCTTCTTGGCCACAGGCTTCTTGGGTGTGGGCTTTTTGGCGACAGGCTTCTTCACCGGTTTGGCGGCTGGTTTCTTCGCCGAGGGCTTCTTGGTGCTGGTCTTTTTGTTCTTCGACATGGCGTTGTATGGAAATAGCAGGGTATAATCCACCCTTTACGCATTTTGTCAAGTTTTCGACAAACGCGAAAAGTATCTTACTACACAAATGCCGCCTGTAAACAGGTTTTCTGCAACTATGACACGTTTCGCGCAAAAAAAAATCACTCCGCGCCGAATTCCTCGTCCAGCTCGGCCTTCTTGCGTTCCATGTCCACGGAGAGGTCCTCCCAGCGCGTGAACAGCGATTCCGTGCGGCGCTCCAGCTCCTGATACTCCTGCGTGAGCTCCATGAGCCGCTGGTTGTCGGCCATGTTCTCCGGCTTCTCCAGCTCGGCGGAAATCTCCTCCTTGCGGGCGTCCGCGGCGGCTATGTCCGCCTCCACCTGCGCCAGCTCCTTCTCCATGGGACGCAGCACCTTGTTGCGCATCTCGCGGGCCTGGGCGCGGGCGCGGCGGGCGTCCCTGCGGTTGCCCTCCACGGGCGCGTGCGCGGCGGCTGCGGGCATGCCTGCGGCGGCCGCCCGCTCCCGGCGCTCCTCGGCCTCCACGGTTTCCAGGTACTGGCTCACGTTGCCGTGGAAGAGGCGCGGCGCGTGCCCCAGGCGGAACTCCAGCACCTTGTTCACGATGGGGTCCAGGAACTGGCGGTTGTGGGAGACGATGCAGTAGGAGCCGGGGTATTCCATGAGCGCGCGCTGCAGCACGTCCTGGCTCTGGAAGTCCAGGTGGTTGGTCGGCTCGTCCATGATGAGGAAGTTGGCCGGGCGCAGCAGCATGCACACCAGCGCCACGCGCGACCGCTCGCCGCCGCTCAGCACGCCGATTTTCTTGAACACGTCGTCCCCGCGGAACAGGAAGCAGCCCAGGATGTTTCTCACCTGCGGGCGGATTTCCCGCCCGGCGGCGGACTCCACGCACTCCAGCACGGTCTGGTTGTTGTCCAGCACGTCCGCGTGCGTCTGGGAGAAGAAGGCGATTTCCGTGTGGCTGCCGAGGGAGAATGCTCCGCTGTCGGGGGCTTCCGTGCCGGAGATGAGGCGGGTGAAGGTGGACTTGCCGCTGCCGTTCACGCCCACCACGGCGATGCGGTCTCCCTTGCCGATGGTGATGTCGTAGTCTTTCAGCAGCTCGATGGGGCCGTACGCCTTGCTGGCGCGCTCCAGCTTCACCACCACGTGGCCGCCGGGCGGCGGGGGCGGGAAGTGGAAGCTCATCACGGCATCGTCCTCCTCCACCTCGATGATTTCCACCTTCTCCAGCTGCTTGATGCGGCTCTGCACCTGGGTGGCCTTGGTGGCCTTGTAGCGGAAGCGGTCGATGAACTGCTGGGTCTTGGCGATCTCTCGCTGCTGGGCCTTGGCTTGGTGGAGCAGGGCCTCCTTGCGCGCGCGGCTCTCTTTCAGGTAGAAGGAGAAATTGCCGGCGTACTCCTCCGCGCGGCCGTGGTGGAAGGCGATGGTGCGCGACACCAGGGAATCCAGCATGGCCACATCGTGGCTGATGATGCAGATGGCGCCGCGGTAGGTGCGCAGGCTCTGCTCCAGCCAGCGCTGGCTCTGGATGTCCAGGTGGTTGGTCGGCTCGTCCAGCAGCAGCACCTCCGGCTCCTGCAGCAGCAGCTTGGCGAGCGCGATGCGCATCTGCCAGCCACCGCTGAACTCCCCGCAGTCGCGGAAAAAATCCTTGTCCGCAAAGCCCAGCCCGCGCAGGATGCTCTCCGTGCGCGGCTTCAGTGTGGCCGCGTCGCGGTCCTGCAATATCAGCTCCAATCGGCCGATTTCCTCCAGCAGGTCGCGGTACTCCGCGGAATCCGTGGGGAGCGCCTGCAGCTCGTCGGAGAGCTGGTCCACTTCCTGCTGCAGCTCCACGATGTTGCCGACCGAGCCGAGCACCTCGTCCAGCAGGGGGCGGCCGGAGATGTGGATGCCCTCCTGCGGCAGGTAGCCCACGCGCGTGTACTTGGGCAGCAGCACGCGCCCGTGGTCCGGCTCCATCTCCCCCACGATGCATTTCATGAGGGTGGACTTGCCCGCGCCGTTCTGCCCGGCGAACGCTATGCGCTCACCCCGCTCCACCACAAAGGAGAGCTTATCGAACAGGACGCGCGGCCCGAACTCGATATGCAGGTCCTGGACGGCGAATTCCATGCCGCCTGTCCCTTATTTCTTCAGCTTGGCGTTCCAGCGGTCGATGTTCTGCCGCTGCTCGTCGAAGAGGTCCGCGCAGTCGTCGTGCACGACGATTTCCTCGATGGTGTCGCCCTGGCGGATGTTGTTCACCACGTCCTGGTCCTCCGCGGAGAGCACCTCGCCGAAGATGGTGTGCTTGCCGTTGAGCCAGTCCGTGGGCACATGGGTGATGAAGAACTGGGAGCCGTTGGTGCCTTCCCCCGTCCACGTGCGCCCCGCGTTCGCCATCGCCAGCAGGCCCGGACGGTCGAACTTCAGGTCGGGTCGGCACTCGTCGTCGAACTGGTAGCCGGGGCCGCCGCAGCCCGTGCCCTCGGGGTCGCCGCCCTGGATCATGAAGTCCGCTATCACGCGGTGGAAGGTCAGCCCGTTGTAAAATCCCTTGGTGGCCAGGTTCAGGAAGCTCGCCGCCGTCATCGGCGTCTTGGAGGCGAACACCGTCAGCCGGATGTCCCCCTTGTTTGTTTTCATCGTGATTTTCTTGTCCGTTGCCATGCCCCGCACCTTACCAGAAACCGCCCCCGCGCGCAAGGCATATCCGCGCCAGCGGCGGACGGAATCCGGTTGCATGCGCGGACGGACGGGTGTATGATGGGGAGCATGAGAAAGGCTTTCCATTTTTTGCTGGCATGCCTTCTGACGCTGGGAACGGCGCGGGGGCTGGACTACTCCGACAACGAGATGTGGGTGTACCGCGAGAACGGTGCGCTCACGCCCGACAAGCCGGTGGACGTGTTCTTCCTCAGCCCCACCGTGGGCATGGGGAACGTGGTGAACCTGGACGTGAAGGACCCCGCATCCCGCGCCAACACCAGGCGCGCCGTGGATGCAGAGAGGGGCATCTATGCCGATGCCGCGCGCTTCTTCTCCCCCTACTACCGCATGAAATCCATGCCCCACCGCCTGGACCCCAAGGCGCAGGAGGTGACCTACTCCGACGTGAAGGCCGCGTTCCTCCACTACCTGGAGCACGACAACCAGGGGCGTCCGTTCATCATCGCGGGCTTCAGCCAAGGCAGCCAGCAGGCCATGTGCCTCATCCAGGACGTGCTGTCGGACCCAAAGATCGCCGGGCGCATGGTGGCGGCGTACCTCATCGGCCTGAGCGTCACGGAAAGGGAGACCGCCGGGCATCCGCAGCTCAAACCCGCGCAGGGGGAGAGCGACACCGGGGTGTTCGTCTCATGGAACACGGAATCCGCGGACACGAAGGGCTCCATGCTGGTGCCGGCGGACACGCTCTCCCTGTGCATCAACCCGCTGAACTGGAAGACGGACGCCACACCCGCGTCGCCGGAGCTGAACGAGGGCGCGCGCATGGACCTCGGGCCGCGCGGCAAGCTGCAGCCGCACTACTGCGGCGCGGTCATCAACCCCAAGCGCGGAACGGTCAACCCCGTCTTCACCGCGGAGCATCCCGCCCCGCCCCACCTGCACGGCGGCTCCTACCACGGGATGGACCCCTGCTTCTTCTACGAGAACCACCGCCGCAACGTGCAGACCCGCATCCGCGCGTTCATGAAGCGGATGAAGAAAAACCGCCCGGCGTGATGCCGGACGGTTTCGGTTGGTGGATGTAGGGCGGCCAATCAGGATTCCGCGCAGAGAATCTTGACGAAGCCCGCCTCCTGCAGACGCGTGGCGCCGCAGGCGAACTTGGCGCGCACCTGCAGGGTCTCGTCCAGGTCGTCGCGCACAGAGATGCGCACCTTGAAGTCGTCCCAGATGCCGAAGGCGGCGCGGCTCTTGACCCATGCGAGGCAGGAGCGGATGCCAGCGTTGGTGACGGGGAGCTGCTCCGTGCGGATGATGCGGAATCCCATGAAGGAATCCAGCTTGCCTTCTGCGAGGGCGCGCACGGTGTTGTACTCGTAGCTGGAGACCTCCGGCTGCTGGAGCAGGGCGTTGATCTGGCTGCTGGTGCAGGCCAGCACCAGCTCGTCGCCGTAGGCGCGGCGCTCCTCGTTCCAGGCCTCCGCCTTCATGAGCATGTTGAGCGCGTGGCGCAGCTTGCCCAGCGTGAGGTTGCTGTCCGCCGGCGTGCCGGTCTCCACGTAGTCCTCCTCGATGGTCTGGTTGTCGGGGAAGGTTACGGTGGTGGCTCCGGTCTCCCCGGTGTGCGCGGTGCCCAGGAACTCCGAAATCATCACGGAGTCCATGGTGCGTCCCGCGGCCGCGCGCAGTCCCTCGATGGTCTTGCTCACCGGCACGTCGATGTTCGCCAGCTTCTTGGCGTCGTACTCGTCGAATCCCACCGCCTTGGTGTAGATATGGGGGTACATGACGCGGCGCACGGTGGGGGCTTCCGCCACCTGGGTGCTCTGCATGCGGCTCTGCTTCTCCGTGAAGGAGAGCAGGCCGTACTGGTCCATGGCGACCATCTTGCCGGACAGGCCGGTCTCCACGGTGACATACTTGTCGAGGCGGGAGGCTTCCTGCTGCAGGAAGGAACCCCACTTCTCGCTGTACTTGATTTGATAGTTGTTTTCGATATCAGCCATAATGGTATTGTTTTCTATTGTTGAATGGGCAGCAAATCGGCTGGGGGGGGATTGCCCGCGCGTAGGCGGGGTCGGTGGCCGCATGGCCGCGGCGCTGCGGTTCGTGTGAATTCTCGCGGCGGCCGGAAGCTCTTGCCGGAAAACAGCTAACCATAGGCATCCTCTCGCGGCAAGCGCCCGCCAAATCCCGCTCAAGCATCCCGCCCACGGAACCCCCATGCGGATTTCTCCGCTCGCTCCCCTCCGGCGCGCGAATTTTCCAAATCGTCAATCGTAAATCGTAAATTGTAAATCCCGAAAATCCTATTGGGGATTTTCTATCAGCACCTCGCGCGCCCTGGTGGCTCCCTGCGGCGGTGAAATCACGCCGCGTTCCTCCATCATGTCCATAATCTTGGCGGCGCGGCCGTAGCCGATGCTGAAGTGGCGCTGCAGCAGGGAGGTGGACGCCTTGCGCTGGGTGGCCACAAAGCTCACGCAGCGCGCGTACAGGTCGTCGTCCCCGCCGCCGCCGTCTCCACCGCCACCGCCGCCGAAGCTGGAGGTGGCACCGCCCTTGCCGACGCTGCTCTCGGCGTTGTTCATCTCGGCGCTCACGGCCTGGTCGAAGTTCTGCTTGGCGTGGGCGGCGCAGAAGGCGATAATCTTGCCGATTTCCGCATCCGTCACGAAGGCACCCTGGGCGCGCGTCATCTTGGTGACGCCGCCGGGCGGCAGGAAGAGGCAGTCGCCCTGGCCCAGTAGGTTCTCCGCGCCGTTGGTGTCCAGGATGACGCGGCTGTCCAGGTTGCTGGCCACGCGGAAGGCGATGCGGCTGGGGATGTTGGCCTTGATGAGACCGGTGACGACGGAGGCGCGGGGCGTCTGTGTGGCGGCCACCAGGTGGATGCCCGCGGCGCGCGCCTTTTGGGTGAGGCGGGCGATGTACGCCTCCAGGTCCTCCTTCACCACCTGCATGAGGTCGGCCAGCTCATCGATGATGATGACGATGTAGGGCAGCTTGGCGGGGATGGGCTCGGACTCCTCGTCGAAGAGGCCCAGCTCGGCCTGCTCGTCGATCTCGCCGCCGCGGCTCTCGTTGGAGGCCAGGATTTCGTCGGCCAGCTCCTCTCCGCGTTGGCGTGCCTCCTCCGGGTCTTCCAGGCGGAAGTCCTCCTCCGGGCCGGTGGGGTCGTTGGAGATGTCGCGGGAGTTGAAGTCCTCGAAGTTGCGGACGCCGATGCGGCTGAAGAGGCGGTAGCGGTGCTCCATCTCGTTGACGGCCCAGCGGAGGGCACCGATGACGCGGGCGGGGTTGGTGACCACGGGGCAGGCGAGGTGCGGCAGCTTGCGGTACGGCTGCATCTCCACCACCTTGGGGTCCACCAGCACCAGGCGCAGCTCGTCCGGCCGGAACTTGTAGAGCATGGAGAGGATCATGCTGTTGATGCAGACGGACTTGCCGGAGCCGGTGGTTCCGGCCACCAGGGTGTGGGGCATGGCCGCGAGGTCGCCGATGACGGTGTTGCCGTAGACGTCCTTGCCGAGGGCCACGGGGATGCGCAGCTTGGGGTTGCGGAAGGCGGGGGACTCCAGCAGCTCGCGCAGGTACACGGGGGACTTGGTGCGGTTGGCCAGCTCGATGCCGATGGTGTTCTTGCCGGGCACGGGCGCCAGGATGTTCACGGAGGCGCTGCTGGTGGCGAGCATGAGGTCGCGCTGCAGCTTGTCGAACTGGCCCACGCGCATGCCGCTGGGCGGGTAGAACTCGTAGCGTGTGATGCTGGGGCCGCGCGTGATGGGTCCCGGCTGCACCTCGATGTTGAAGGTGGCAAAGGTTTCGATGAGGCGCTTCTGCAACTCCTCCATCTCCTGCTCCGCCGCCGCCAGCACCTCCGGCGGCACCGGCTCGTACTTCAGCATGTCGTACGGCGGGAACGGGTAGTCCGGTATCTCCGGCTTCTTCGGCGCGGGCTTGGGGCGGGGCTTGGGCTTGCGGCGCTCCGCCGGGCGCGCCGAGGGCTTCGGCGCCGGCTCGTCCGGCCCCTGCATCATGTCCAGCAGGTTCGGCAGCACGGGGTGCATATCGTTCCCGCGGCCGCCGGCGCGGCGGTTGCCGCGGGAGGACGGCGGAGGCTGCATTTCCTCGCCGCCGCGGCGCATGCTGTGCTGGCGCAGCTGCTCCTCGATGGAAGCGGGCGGGGCGTCCTCGTCGTCCTCGTCTTCGTCGTCAACGTTGCGGCGCCCCTGCAAGCCGGATTTCTGGCGCGGCGGGAGGGAAGGGGATGCCTGCGGGGAGTCGGCGTCCTCCTCCTCCCTGGCTTCGAGCACGGCGCGGCGGGCGGCCTCTGCGGCCTTGCGGCGTGCCTTGTCCTCGGCGCGCTGCCTGCGGAGCTCGCGGCGTGCGGCGGCGTGCTGGCGGTGCAGGCTCCAGCGTTCCCCCAGCCAGCTGAAGAACGCCTTGGTGTCTGCCCACACCTGGTGGAAGATGTCGCGGAAATTGAGGCGCGCGGCGTACACCATCGCGATGCCGTGCAGGGCGATCAGCACCGCCAGCGCGATGTGCTGCGGCATGAGCCGCCCCGCCACCAGCGTGCCGTCCAGGTAGCCCAGCATGCCGCCCGCCTCGCCCGACGGGTGCCGCTGCGCCCATTCCTGCAGGAAATCCGTTTGCACGTTCATGACGGCGCAGGCCAGAACGAGCATGATGAGCATGGCGAGGATTTGCCCCGCCATGGGGCGGCGCGGGTGCACCAGGATGCAGATGCCCAGCAGCAGCGCCAGGAACGCCGCGTAGTACGCGCAGCTGCCGAACGCCCAGTACAGGATGCCCGCCACGTACAGGCCGAGCACGCCCAGCGCGTTCGTGCAAGGCACCGCCGCCGCCTCTTCCGCATGGCCGGGGTTCAGCAGCCCCCAGCCCATCTCCGCGTGGTTGTACGTGCCCAGACACACCCCGACCGCCAGTGCCGCCAAGACCACAAGCACCCCGCACAGGCGCGTGGGGCCGGGTTTCCTTTCTTGCAGAAGCATAGGGCTGTCCTCTTCAAACCGCATTTCTATCGCCCGTATATTCTACCCGCGCGCCCCCGCCCCCGCAAGCCCAAATTGCGTTCTATCCCCGCGCGAATCCTTCCTAATCCTAATCCCTCGTCACGCCAAAGCGCCGAAGGCGCGGAGGCGGATAATTCGCAAAAAACGGCCGCGCACCCACACGGTGCGCGGCCGATGATTTTGCGGGATGTCTCAATCACGCCTCGTTGTACATCTTCACGTAGTATTCGTCCGCCATGCGGTCGGAGTCGAACGCCGGGCAGATGTCCTTCATGGCGTTGAACACCAGCTTCATCCAGCCGTCCTTGTCATCGTAGTACAGGGGCAGCACCTTGGATTCCAGCAGGTTGTAGAAGTTGTCGCGGTCGGAGCGGTCGCGCGCCTCCGGCGCCAGGCCCTCCTTGGCCTCCGGGATGATGAAGCAGTTCTCGCCGTCCTTCTCGAACTCGCGCACCCAGCCGTCGTTGGTGGAGATGGTGATGGAGCCGTTCATGGTGGCGGACATGCCGGAGGTGCCGGAAGCCTCGCGTGTGACCACGGGGTTGTTGAGCCAGAGGTCGGAGCCGTTCTTGAGCAGGCGGCTGAGGCCGAGCTCGTATCCGGTGAGCACGGCGCAGCGCGGGTGCTTCTCGCTCAGGCGGTTGAGCTGGTTGAAGATGTCCACCGCCGCGAAGTCCGTGGGGTAGGGCTTGCCCGCCCAGATCATCTGCACGGGGCGGTTGGTGCGCTGCAGCATGCGCTCGAACATCACCGGGTTCTCCGTGATGAGCGCCGGGCGCTTGTACGCCGCAAAACGGCGGCTCCACACGATGGTGAGCACATCCGGGTCGAAGAGGTGGCCGGTCTGCTCGCCCACCACGCGGAACAGCTCCTTCTTGAGCGCGCGCTTGCGGTTGATGAACGCCTTGGTGTCGTTCTCCCGGAAGGCTTCCGCCAGCTCCGGGTCCTGCCAGTAGTCGCGGTTCTGCGCGTTGGTCACGTGCGTGATCGGGCAGATGTCGGAGTAGCCCTGCCACATCTGGCGGGAGACTTCGCCGTGCAGGGCGGACACGCCGTTGGCGCGGCGGCACAGGCGCAGCGCCGCGAGCGTGTAGTTGAAGGTCTGCTCGTTGGGGTCCAGCTTCAGCACGCTGCGCACCTGGTCCAGCGAAAGGCCGTCGAAGAACGAGAAGTTGGCCATCAGGTTGATGTCCATCTTCTCGTTGCCGGCCTCCTCCGGGGTGTGCGTGGTGAAGACGAAGCGCTTGCGGACCTCCTCCACGTTGCAGCCGTTGTTGGCCAGCATGTTGAAGGCGGCACCGATGGCGTGGGCCTCGTTCATGTGGTACACCTCCGGCTCGATGCCCAGCTCCTGGAACAGGCGAGCGCCGCCCTGGCCCAGCACGATGTACTGCGAGATGCGCGTCATCGGGTTGGAATCATACAGGCGCTGCGTGATGGAGCGGCTCATGTCGTCGTTCTCCGGCAGGTCCGTGGACAGGAAGAACATCGGCGCCGTGCCGAACGTCTCCGGGCGCAGGAAGTACGCCTTCACCCACACCGGCGCGTTGCACACGTGAATCAGGAACTTGATGTTGTGATCCTCCAGGAACGAGTAGTCCTTGCGGCGGTACTGCACCGCCATGGACCCGTCCTCCGCGCGGATCTGGTTGTAGTAGCCGTACGACCACAGGATGCCCACGCCCACCAGGTTCTGGTGCAGCGCGCCCGCGGAGCGCATGTGCGACCCCGCCAGATAGCCCAGGCCGCCGGAGTAGATCTTGAACACGTTGTCGATGGCGTACTCCATGCAGAAGTAGGCCACCGCCTTGCTGTACTTCGGGTCGATTTCGTACGGATGCGCGTACTGCGCGGGAAGGAATGATTTGCTCATGGTGATTTTTCTTTCGCTGTTTCTTGAAGGATTGCACCCGCCCGCCCGCTTGCGCGAACCGCGCGGTACGCGCCCTTTATACACTACCTTCCCCCTCTTGAAAAGAATAATCTACATCATACACACTAGGAAAATTTACAATCTACAATTGACGATTTACAATTTGGGAAGTGAGCCGCGCCAAAGGCGCGCGAATTTTTCAAATCCTAAATCCCAAATCCTCAATTTTCCCGGCCATCCCCGCTACAGCTTTCGGAATACTGTTGTCAACCTGAAATTGGAATTTTCGCGTAATTTCGGGGAAATTCACGCCATGCCGAGCACGTCCGCCACGCTGTGGCGGCGGAACCGAGTTCCCTGAAACCCGCGCCGCATCTGGGTTTGCGGGGGCGACACCCTCCTACAGTATTCCGAATACTGTATGCTTGTACATTGACAGGGAGCCACCCTTGTTTATAATCGATAAAAGGTAAAAATGAAAAGGACACTGACACTGCTGACACTGATGGGAGCCATCGCCGCCGCACCGCTGAACGCTAGGGAGGTATGGTGGAAAGGCGTGACCCACGACCCTGAAACCCAGATGATGGAGGGGGCGATTACCTCGTACAAGCACAACCCGTATACGGGAGAGGATTCCGAGATGTGCTGGGTGGCGGCGGCAAGCAACGTGATCGCCTGGTGGCAGGACCGCGTGGAGGAGAACGGCGCGCTCATCATCCCCGAAGAGGCGCCGCGCGGTTACAATGTGTTCGAGAAAGAGAGGACGCTATGGGCGAACGTGGGCGGCTATGAGGGCACGGCCATCCAAATGTGGATGACCGGTGCCGAGAAGCTCCTGCTCAGCCCGTACCCCGGGTACGATGCCACCGCAGAGGGCCTGAAATTCACCGGCTACTACCCGCGCCTCGCCGGAGCCAGCCTGAACTCCGCCAACTACAGGAACTCGTACGGCATCAACCCGGAAACGGCGGCGCGCTTCAGCATCTACCCGCACTACAAGTACACCATGATCCAGACCCAGTGGTACCAGAACAGCAACTACAGCTACTTCGAGCCGGAGTTGGATAATTACCAGCGGGCCTCAAAGCAGATTGTGGATTACATGGAAAACGACTGGGGCGTGGTCTGGGCCACCACCATCCACGCCATGACCGTGTACGGCGTGGAGGTGGATGAAAACGGCCTGCTCACCACGTTCTTCAATTCCGACAACAACAACCAGAACATGCCGTACGGCAAGTACTACGAGGTGACTATCAAGAGAACGGAAAACCCCGACGGCTCGGCCAACGTCGCCACCAGTTGGTACGGTTACAAGTTGAACACCATTGTCGCGGTCCGCACCACGGGCATCCGCTTCCTGGACTACGATGTCCGCGTGGGAAAGAACATCGTGGGCGAGGACGAGTTCCTCTTCTCCCACTACTGCAACCTCATTGTGGACGGGGCGGATGACTACAAGCTCCAATACGACTTGCGCGACGCCCGCGCGGAGGGCAGCCCCGTGGATGCCAAGAAGGTGAATCTGGTTACCTACGACGATGGCTTGTCCTACGAGGAGCAATACACCGACGAGGAGGTTCCCACGGGGCACATGCACCTGCAGGGTGGTCAGGTGACCCTGGTTGACTGCGACATCGAGCGCAAGAAACTGGACGGCGGCGGCCGTATCGAGGGTACCATCAGCTTCGAGAATTCAAAGGTGGCGGGTACCGACCGCACGCTGAAGGTGGACCGCACGGACACCATCGCCAAGGAAATCAACCTGAGCGCCACCAGCGGCGCCAACACGCTGGAGGTGACCGATGGCAACACCGCCAAATTCGGCACGCTGAGCGGCACGGGCGACCTGGACAAGACCGGCGCCGGCACCGCGGAGGTGACGGGCGCCTTGACCCTCCAGGGCGACATCCGCGTGCATGAGGGCAGCTTCGTCTTCGGCAAGGATGCCACCATCTCCGGGGCCGTCTCGCTCACCGTGACCGGCGGCGGCGTGATGAAAGGCAGCGGCACCTTCGTGGGCGTCACCGTGGATGATGGCGGCACGCTCATCGTGGGCAACTCCCCCGGCCGCCAGAAATACCTGGGCGACCTCTCCGTGAACCTCGGCGAAATCGTCTTCGGCGTCTCCGGATGGAACACCGCGGCGGATGATGACAACGTCGGCTGGGGCTCCGGCACCTACTCCAACGTGGTGATGAACGGCAACTCCCTCACGCTGGGAGAAGGCTGCCAGATCCGCTTCGGCGTGGCCGACGACGCGCTCGCCGCCCTGCTCAGCGGCAACGGCGGCAGCTTCTCCATGACGATTGCCACAGGCATCGGCAATGGGGACTACTTCAAATCCGACTTGCTCAGTCAGCTCGCCGACCAGACCATCTTCTACGTTGCCGACGAGGCGGGCGCCGCCATCGCCAACGATGCCGGACTCAAGGCGGGCGATACCCTCAACACCTACATCAACGACCTGCAGTACAACCTGGTGGACAACACCACGCTGTGCATCACCGGTGTGTTCTGGGCGGCAGAACCAATGGTGCCGGAACCCGCCACGGGCACGCTCTCCCTGCTGGCGCTTGCGGCCCTCGCCGCCCGTCGCCGCAGGAGGTAAAATGGCAAATCCTCGCCGCTCTCCGCTGTAATACATTTCTAACAATTATCGGCCATGCGTGAAATTTTGCTCGCCAAACAGGCGGGGCTCTGCTAACTTGCGCGCCGACATGAAGACCCTGCGCAACATCACACGCTTCACGTACGAGAACACCTCCTTCCAGGGATGGCGCGTCACCCTCTGCCGCCGCCAGCGCCACTACACCCGCTACTTCTCCGACCGCCAGTACGGCGGCGAGGAAGCCGCGCTGCAAGCCGCCGTGCATGCCCGCGCCGTCGTGCTCTCGCGTCTGGAGGAACGCCCCAACGATCCCAGCGCCGTGTTCTCCCTCTGCCGCAGGGAGGAGGAACCCGCAGCCCTGCCCGCGGGATTGCACGCGCCGCGCCAGCCGCGCCCTGTGCGCCGCCCCCGCTGATTGCAGCACGCAAGCCCCCTTTCCAAACCGTGTTTCGGTGTCCGTTGCGCCGAAACACGGTTTTTTTGCAGGCGAGTGCACCAGACCGCGCAAATCGCGCCCGATTTTCCCGAAATTTCGCCGTTTTTTGGCCTGCATGCCAAAAAAAATGCTGCGCCGCTGCGCCTAGCGCCATGCGGATTCCCAGCCCTTTCCGCAAAAAAGTCGCAAAAAAAATGCAGATTGTGCTTGACGTTCCGGTTCGTTCCTGTATAATCTTTCCCACGCCCCTTATCCGGGGCAGCCCGAAAAGGCAGCGGCGGTCCGAGCGACCA
>JAKSOT010000067.1 GCA_024405455.1 Akkermansia sp.
ATGCCGCACATCAACATCGACCTCATGTTCGCGCTGCCGGGGCAGACCGCGCAGGAGTGGGAGCACACGCTGCGCGAGGCCGTGCGGCTGGGCGTGGACCACATTTCCGCGTACAGCCTCACGCTGGAGGAAGGCACGCCCTTCCATCGCCAATACGCCGGCAGCGGGGACGACGAGCGGGACGCCGCGCTCTTCGAGCTGGCGGAGGACATCCTCACCGCCGCGTGCTTCCGACACTACGAGATTTCCAACTACGCGCGCACGGGCGGGGAATCCCTGCACAACCTCGCCTGCTGGCAGGGCAAGGACTACATCGGCCTGGGCCCCGGCGCCTGCGGCACGGTGGACGGCACGCGCTATGAGAACGCGGGCGACACTGCGGCGTACACCGCCGCGCTCGCGCAGGGTGAGCTGCCGCCCGGCACGGCGGAGAAACTATCCGCGGAGGCCCGCCGCACGGAGCTGCTGGGGCTTATGCTGCGCACCGACACCGGGCTTCCCGCCGCCATGCTGCGCGCGCAGGATGTGGAATTCGTTTCCATGCTGGAGCGGGAGGGGCTGGCTCGGCGCGGCGGGGACGGCTCGCTCCTGCTGACGCGGCGCGGGCGGCTGGTGGCGGACGAGATAGCGGTGGGGCTCCTGTAAAAAGACACGGAACAGGCTTGCCAGCGCAGGGCGAAGAGCCTACAATGCCGCGCATGAAGACAAGCGTGCTGATACAGGCTGCCCTTTGCGCCGCCGCCCCCGTTCTGTATGCGCAGGATGCCCTGCTGGATTCCCTCAAGGACATGCTGCCCGATGAATCATCCACCCTGCCCCAGACGCAGGGGCAAGCCATGCAAGAAACGAAGGACCCCGGCCCCGCCGCCGACATCTCGCCCGCCGCCCACCCGCAGGAGTACGCCGCCTTCAAGGAGCGCCTGCAGCAGGAGGCCAAGGACTGCAACTACGACTTCATGCCCGCCATGAAGGCCATCCTCAACGCCACCAACGACGAATTCGCCATCGACGCCTGGATGCAGCAGGCCGCCAAGGAGGGCGTCGCACCCGCCATGCAATACATCGGCGACAAGATGCTCTCCTACGTCACGGAGGATGAAATCAAGGGCCAGAAGGGCAAGGACGCCTTCGCGCTGCTGAAGAAGGCGGCGGACGCCGGCTACGCGCCCGCCCTGCTGAACGTGGCTTTGGCGCGCATGAACGGCCTCGGCACCTACAAGGACGAGGCCCAGGCGCGCAAGGATATGCTCGCCGCCTGCAAGGACGGCAAATTCGTGCCCCGCTTCAAGTGGCTCCAGCTCACAGGCCGCCTGCAGGGCTTCGACTCCAAGGACAAGCCCGAGGTCAAGGCGGAAATCGACCGCGGCAACCACCACGTCGTCTACTTCCTCGCCATGCAGGCGGAGAACCTCAACGACCAGTCGGAGTGGATGCAGAAGGCCGCCAAGCTCGGCAACCCGGAGGCCGTGTACGCCCTCTCCGCCGCGTGCTCCGCCACCATGCCCAAGGAAAGCTACCAACTGCTCCAGGAGGCCGTGAAGATGCACAGCCCCAGCGCCGTCCTGCTGCTCGGCAACCTTCTCACCGACCCCAAGAAACCGGATGCGGTCAAGGGGCTGGATATCCCCTACAACGACCAGGTGGGCCGCCACCTCATCCGCCTGGCCGCCATGTCCGGCAACCCGGAGGCCCGCTACATGCTCGGCATGTGCTACTACAGCGGCAAGTTCGGTTTCCGGAAGGACGAGAGCCGCGCCTACCGCAGCTTTGAGATGGGCACCCGGGGCGGCGACCAGCTGTGCGCCACCGCGCAGGCCGTCATGCTGCTCAAGGGCATGGGCGTGCAGAAGGACGAGAAGGCGGCCCTGCCGCTCATCCTGGAGGCCGCCAACCGCGGCGTTCCCGGCGGTGCCGGAGCCATCATCCTGATGGCGTACGTGCAGTACAAGGGGCTGGGCGGCGTGCCAGCGGACGCCTACAAGGCCAAGCAGACCCTCCAGGATGCCGTGGCCAACAACATCCCGGAAGCCCTCGTCTACCTCGCCTACATCACCGCCAAGGGCGGCGCCAACCTCACCGCGGACGAGAAGGAGTCCGCCATGTACCTCCGCATGGCACAACAGGACATGAAGGACGAGGCGCAGCAGCTGTACGACGATCTCATGAAGAACGGGTGGGACCCGGAATTGTAACCCCCTAGCGGTATTTTCTGCTGTTTCCCGCGCGTGGCGCGTGGTAGAATGGCGGGCATGGAAACAGTTAAGGCAATCGGGGTAGATTTCGGTGGCACGAGCATCAAGATAGGCGTGACGTGCGGGAGCGAGGTGCTGGCCAAGGCGGAGCCTCTGCCCACGCAGCAGTTCGATTCCCCCAAGAGCATCATGGCGGCCATGTGCGGGAGCATCCGCGGGCTGCTGCAGGAGCACCCCGATGCTGCCGCCGTGGGGCTGGGCATGCCCGGCTGGGTGGACTTCTACAAGGGCATCCTCTACCAGCTGACCAACGTGCCCGTGTGGTCGCGGCAGGAGCCCGTGCGCGAAATCATGGGCGCGGAGCTGGGGCTGCCCATCGTGCTGGACAACGATGCGAACTGCATGGCGTACGGCGAGTGGAAGCTGGGCGCGGGCCGCGGGATGGAGAACATCACGTGCCTGACGCTGGGCACGGGCATCGGCGGCGGCATGGTGGTGAACAACCGCATGCTGCGCGCCAGGAACGTGTCCTGCGCGGAGCTGGGGCAAACCAGCATCGACTACCGCGGCAAGGTGGGCACCTTCGGCAACCTCGGCGCGGTGGAGGAATACATCGGCAACAACGAGATCGCCGCCTACGCCAGCGAGCGGTACAAGGCCATCGGCCAACACCGCGAGCCCGCGGACTGCACGCCCTACGCGCTCTCCCAGCTGGCGGCGCAGGGCGACGCGCTGGCGGTGGAAATCTACCGCGAGGTGGCGGAGAAGCTGGCGTGCATGATGATGAACGTGATGTACGCGTTCGCGCCGGAGGCGTTCATCCTGGGCGGAGGCGTGGCCAAGGCGGGGGATTTGCTGTTCAAGCCGCTGGAGGAATGCCTGCGGCGGCAGCTGTTCCCGGTGCACGCGGCCAACCTGCGCATCCTGCCCGCCGTGTTCGGCGCGGATTCCGGGCTCATCGGCGCCGGCCTCATGGCCGCCCACTACGCCGACGGCACGCTGCAGTGAGTCACCCCCTAGAAAGGAAGTCACCCAGGGGCCGAAGCCCCTGGGTGCCCAACTACCCTATGAATCGGACTCTTTCGAGCCCGGAAACCAATTTTACGTCCGGTTCCGTAGACGAGTGAATATTACCCCCTGCCCCACCCCGCGTCAAGCTTTTTTTGTAAAAAAGATAAATAATTTACATGTGAGCCGAAACCGTGGCGACTCCCGTGCGCCTGTCGCCATTCAATCAATCCGCCACCATTACAGACCAATCTCAGGCGGAGGGGATTGTCCTATATTCCACGCCGTACCGGTCCAGCAGCTCCTTCACGCTGGGGATGCTTTGCAGCAGACGCGAGCCCGGCTCCAGGGGAGCATCCGCCTTGGCGCCGTGGCGCAGCAGGATTTCCAGCTCTTTGAGCAAGACGGCGCGGACCGCCTCTTCATCCTCATCCACATCATAGTACGCACGGGAACCCAGTGAATTCATCAGCAGGCAAAGCGGGCGCTTGGACGGCTCGTCGTACCTGGTTGGGGAAGGATCGTCTTCCCCAAGGAGCGCATAAACGGCGTCGGTGGCATCCTTGTCCGCCAAGCCGTTGGGGTCCGTCCCGCGGGCGAGCAGCCACTCCATGGCTTCCGGCACCTGCTGCTCGGGGAAACTCTCCACGCACAATGCCTGCAGCGGGGTGATGAGCATGGGGCCCTGCAGCTGGCCGGTGCGCTCCAGAGCCTCCAGCATGCGCACCAGATGGCGGCAGCCAGCCATGATCGATATAAACGAGTATGTGTCCTTGTTTTTCCAATTCACCTTGTAGCCGTGCTCCAGCGCCCAGATGAATAAATCCGCCTTCTCCTCCTCGGGTTCACCCGAAATGAAAAGAATCTGCCACGACAGCTCCGGCATGCAGGCGGCCTTGTCCCAAGTGGCGCCGTGCTCCAGCAGGAAGGCCAGGAAATCCTTGCGCTCCTGATGGGTATAGGGCTGTTTGAAGGTATTGTTGTGAGCCACCAAGATATCGAAGGCCCCCTCCTTAGTATGTTTCATCTGCTGAGCCTCGGGCACCAGATTCGCTATGTCCAAGGTGCAGTTGGGGTCCGCCCCCTTCACCACCAGGAGGCGCGCCGCATCCAAGCTGTCGACCGCCAGGGCCAGCGGCACCAGGTTGGTCTGGGTTTCCAAGCTGCGCGCATCCGCATTGCCGGTGGATGCCACATCCTTGAGCAAATCGCGGGTTTTGCCGCACAAACATTTCAACCCGAAATCGGCAGCCAGGCCCGCTTGCCACCCATCCATGGAAACAGCCGGGCCAAACGCGGCACTCATCGAGTCAAACACCCCCAGGCAATCATCCCGACGGGCGGGAGAGCAAAGGTAGTCGTCGAACTCCGTCAGCACTTGCCGTTCCTGTGGGGTCCAGCTCTCATGGAAGCCCAGGCTGCCCAGTTTCCAGCCGTAGAGCCAGTATGCCCCCACGGCCACCGCCGCCAAAAGCAGGGCCAGCAAGCTGCCGCCCACCCATGCCAACACGCGCAGCCACCGCCGCCGAGGCTTCTGATTTGAGTTGTCCTGTGTGTCCATATCTACCCCCTATAATACACGCCGGGAGGCAAATGCACAAAAAAAATGAAAAAAGTTCGATTTTTTTCAAATGCACGCGCGACCTGTTTCAACGCACGCTGTTTGCGCTTCACAAAGCGGGGAGGATGTGATATGGTTTCGCGCATGGCAAACAAACCTGTTGTACTGATTATCCGTGATGGCTGGGGCCGCAATCCCCAGGGGCCTGAAGTGGCCGCCAAGACCGGCGACGCCACCGTGCTGGCCGATACTCCCTTTACCGACAAGCTGCTGGCCACCTGCCCGCACGCCATGCTGGGCGCCTCCGGGCAGGACGTGGGTCTGCCGGACGGTCAGATGGGCAACTCCGAGGTGGGCCACCTGAACCTGGGCGCCGGCCGCGTGGTGTACCAGGACCTCTGCCGCATCACCAACGCCATCCAGGACGGCTCGCTTGCCAAGAACCCCGTGATTACGGAAGCCTTCGGCAAGGCCAAGGCCACCCGCCTGCACCTGATGGGCCTGGTGTCCGACGGCGGCGTGCACTCCCACATCGACCACCTCATCGGCATCGTGAAGATTGCCGCGGAGGCCGGCGTGAAGGACATCTTCATCCACGCCATCATGGACGGCCGCGACACCGATCCCAAGAGCGGCGCGGGCTACCTGCAGCAGCTGCAAGACGCCGTGGCTCCCTACGGCGCCAAGATTGCCACGGTCATCGGCCGTTTCTACGCCATGGACCGCGACAAGCGCTGGGACCGCGTGAAGGTGGGCTGGGACGCCATTGTGCTGGGGCGCGGCGAGGTGTGCAGCTGCACGCCCGCGGAATACGCCAGGAAGAGCTACGAGGCGGACGTGACGGACGAGTTCATGAAACCCGCCGTGTTTGTGGAGGCCAACACGCAGCGCGTGCGCGACAACGATGTGGTGTACTTCTTCAACTTCCGCGCAGACCGCGCCCGCGAGTTCTCCCGCGCGCTCATCTACCCGGATTTCGACGGCTTCGACCGCGAGTGCACGCCCAAGGTGCACTACATCACCATGTCGGAATACGAGGCTTGCTACCCCTCCCCCATCGTCTTTGAGCAGGAGAAGCTCGCCAACATCTTCGGCGAGGTCGTCTCCAACGCCGGACTCAAGCAGCTCCGCATCGCAGAGACAGAGAAGTACGCGCACGTCACCTTCTTCTTCAACGGCGGCGTGGAGAACCAGTACGACGGCGAGGACCGCATCCTCGTTCCCTCCCCGCGCGAGGTGGCTACCTACGACCTGAAGCCCCAGATGAGCGTGGCCGAGGTGGCCGACAAGTTCGTGGAGGCCATCGACAAGTACGACGTGGCCATCATGAACTTCGCCAACCCTGACATGGTGGGCCACACCGGGTACCTGGAGGCCGGCATCGCCGCCTGCGCCGCGGTGGACAAGGCCCTGGAGAAGTGCGTGACCAAGATCCGCGAGCTGGGCGGCTGCTGCCTCATCTGCGCCGACCACGGCAACTGCGAGAACATGATCAACCCGGACGGCTCCCCCAACACCGCCCACACCACCAACCTGGTGGACCTCATCTACTGCGGCCCGGACCAGGACAGCGTGAAGGTGACGGACGGCATCCTGGCGGACATCTCCCCCACCCTGCTCCACCTGCTGGGCGTGGCCCAGCCCGCGGAGATGACGGGACACAGCCTTGTGGGCTGAACGCCCACAAGGAATTGACAATTGACAATTGACGATTGACAATTTGTGAAAAGCCCTCCGGCGGAATGCCGGGGGGCATTTTTGTGTGGCGGGCGGGGCAAAAAAGGCTTGCGCATCATGCGCGCGTGTATTATAGTGCCGCGCGACATGTCAGAACGCAAGAATCCATATCCTTTCGATGTCTTCGAGCCCAAGTGGCAGCACGTGTGGGACGAGGAAAAGACCTTCAAGGTGCACAACCCCGGGGAGGCGGGCTTCGACGCCGCCAAGCCGAAGTGCTACATCCTGGACATGTTCCCGTACCCGAGCGGTGCGGGCCTGCACGTGGGACATCCGGAGGGCTACACCGCCACGGACATCGTGAGCCGCTACAAGCGCATGCGCGGGTTCAATGTGCTGCACCCCATGGGCTGGGGCTCCTTCGGCCGGCCAGCGGAACAGTACGCCATCAAGACCGGGCAGCACCCGTCCATCACCACCTACGCCAACATCGACAACTTCCGCCGCCAGCTCAAGATGCTGGGGTTCTCGTACGACTGGGACCGCGAGATAGCCACCACAGACCCGCACTACGTGCGCTGGACGCAGTGGATTTTCCTGCGCCTCTACCACTCATACTACAACACCGAGCTGAAGAAGGCGCGCCCGGTGAAGGAGCTCGAAGACAAGGGCTGGAGCCGTGAGCAGATCGACGCCGTGCGCCTGGCGTACGTGGCGGACGGCATGGTGAACTGGAGCCCCGACATGGGCACCGTGCTGGCCAACGAGGAGGCCGAGGAGTGGAAGAGCAAGGGCTTCACCGTGGAGCGCCGCAAGCTGCGCCAGTGGATGCTGCGCATCACCGCCTACGCGGAACGCCTGATTGACGACCTCGATGATTTGGACTGGCCGGAGAGCATCAAGCTGCTGCAGCGCAACTGGATCGGCAAGTCGACGGGCGCGGAGGTGAACTTCGACTGCAACGGCAAGACCATCACGGTGTACACCACGCGCCCGGACACGCTGTTCGGCGCCACGTACATGGTGCTCTCCCCGGAGCACGAGCTGGTGCCGGAAATCACCACGCCGGAGCAGGAGAAGGCCGTGAAGGCCTACCAGGCGGAATGCGCCGCCAAGAGCGACCTGGAGCGCACCGACCTGGCCAAGGAGAAGACCGGCGTGTTCACCGGAGCGTACGCCACCAACCCCGTCAACGGCAAGCAAATCCCCATCTGGATTGCAGACTACGTGCTGACCGGCTACGGCACGGGCGCCATCATGGCCGTGCCCGCGCACGACAGCCGCGACTACGACTTCGCCGTGAAGTTCGGGCTTCCCATCATCCAGGTGGTGCAGCCGGACGACCCCGCCACGCCGTGGAAGGACTTCTGCGGGTACGACGGCACCATGGTGAACTCCGAGCACTTCAACGGGCTGCCCGTTCCGGAGGCCAAGGCCAAGATGATTGCCTGGCTGGAGGAGAAGCACTACGGCCACGGCAAGGTGAACTACAAGCTGCGCGACTGGCTGTTCAGCCGCCAGCGCTACTGGGGCGAGCCCTTCCCCATCGTGTGGGGCGAGGACGGCCACCACTACGCCATCCCGGAGAGCGAGCTGCCCCTGCTGCAGCCGGAGATGGAGGACTTCAAGCCCAGCGGCGACCCCCGCGGCCCGCTGGTGAAGGCCAAGGAGTGGATCCACTACTCCGACAAGGCCACGCGAGAGACCAACACCATGCCGCAGTGGGCGGGTTCCTGCTGGTACTACCTGCGCTACATCGACCCGAAGAACGACAACGCCTTCGTGGGCGCGGATGCAGAGAAGTACTGGATGGCGGGCAACCAGAAGCCCGGCGGCGTGGACCTGTACGTGGGCGGCACGGAGCATGCCGTGCTCCACTTGCTCTATGCGCGCTTCTGGCACAAGGTGCTGTACGACTACGGCCTGGTCTCCACCCCTGAACCCTTCAACAAGCTCGTAAACCAGGGACTCATCCTGGGCGAGGACGGACAGAAGATGTCCAAGAGCCGCGGCAACGTGGTGAACCCCGACGACATCGTGCGCGACTACGGCGCGGATGCCATCCGCCTGTACGAGATGTTCATGGGTCCGCTGAAGGAGGTGAAGCCCTGGGCCACCAAGGGCGTGGAGGGCATCAGCCGCTTCCTGGCCCGCGTGTGGCGCATCGCCATGGTGGAGAACCAGGAGGGCGAGTGGGTGCTCGGCGGCAAGGTTTCCGATGCCGACGAAACCACCGTCACCCCAGCCCGCAAGGAGCTTCACAAGACCATCAAGAAGGTCACGGAGGACATCGAGGACATGAGCTTCAACACCGCCATCTCCAAGATGATGGAATGCACGAACGCCATGACCCAGGCGGAAAGCGTGAGCGTGGTGGACTACGCCACGCTGCTGCAGCTGCTCAACCCGTTCGCCCCGCACATCACGGAGGAGCTGTACAGCATCCTGCGCGGCGCGTTCCCGCAGCTGGGCAACGGCCAGCTCAGCGCCCTGCCCTGGCCGAGCTTCAACCCGGAATACCTGGTGGAGAACACCCGCGAAATCGTCATCCAGGTCAACGGCAAGCTGCGCGACAAGCTCACCGTGCCCGTGGACATCACCAAGGAGGACCTGGAGGCCCAGGCGCTGGCCGCCCCCCGCGTGAAGGAATTCACGGAGGGCAAGACCGTGCGCAAGGTCATCGTGGTGCCGGGCCGCCTCGTCAACGTGGTGGCCAACTAAGGGCATTCACCCAAACACTTCCCCGCCATGAACAGGAAACGGCTCGCCATCGCGCTGCTCCTGTTCGCGGCGGGGATTTTTGCATTCGTCCCAGACTGGTTCGAGGACCCGCGGGAGCTGGCGCAGGGCTCGTGGGAGGACCGCGCCAACCACATCCTGCTGGAGGTGGACGCCACCCGCGTGGAATGGCGCGTGGCGGGCCACCACGGCAAGCTGCCCTACGAGTGGCTGCAGACCGACAGCGAGCCCTACCGCGCCAGGGTCACCCGCGACGGCCAGGACTACGAGGCCGACATCACCTTCAAGGGCGAGGACACCGCCATCGCCAATTTCCTGGTGTTCGAGCAGCTGCCCGCGGAGGCGCAACGCGCCATCCGCGAGATGAACAAGGCCGCCGGACGCCCGGAACGGGAAATCCGCCTCGTGTTCCGCCGCCGCAAGGCGGAGCCCTAGCCTGCGCGGGCGCGGATAACAAATCGAGACATTTCCCTCACCGTCCTTGACTATGCGGGGATGCCGTATTATGCTGCGGGCATGGACGAAACCCGGCAGAATGCGCAGAAGGCGGGCGCCGCGCTCTCTTCCGTGCTTTGGAGCGGTCTGCTCACCGTGATGAAAATCGTGGTGGGCATCATGACTGGCTCGCTCGGTATTCTGTCGGAGGCCCTGCACAGCGCGCTGGACCTGCTCTCCGCGGGCGGCACCTATTTTGCGGTGAGGGTGGCGGCGCTCCCGGCGGACGACGACCACCCGTACGGTCACGGGAAGGTGGAGAACCTGACGGCCCTGGCGGAGACGCTGCTGCTGCTGGGCACGGCGGCCTGGGTGGTGAAGGAGGCCGTGGAACGCCTGGTGAGCGACGACCCCGCCGCCCTGCACGTGGAATCTTCCGTCTGGGCCTTCGCTGTCATCATCACCTCCATGCTGGTGGACATCAACCGCGCGGCCATGCTGCGCCGCGTGGCGAGGGAAACCAAAAGCCCCGCGCTGGAGGCGGATGCCGCCCACTTCGCCACGGACATCTGGAGCAGCGCAGCCGTCCTGCTGGGCATCACCTGCGCCGCGCTCGCGGGCTACACCCTGCCCGGCAGCCGCGTCCACTGGCTCTTCCTGCGCATGGACGTCTTCGCCTCCCTCGTGGTGGCGGCCTTCATCCTCCACGTCTGCTGGGGGCTGGGCAGGCAGGCCGTCAACAACCTCATGGACAAGACCGATGCCGAGGCCGTGGCGCTCGCCCGCCGCACCATGCAGCAGCGCATGCCAGCCTACCCCGTGCGCGACCTGCGCGTGCGGGAGGTGGGCGACAAATCATACATCAGCATGGTGGTGGACGTGCCGCGCGAGCTGCACGTGGACACCGCCCACGAAATTGCCGACGCCATCGAGGTGCTGATGGCCGACACCATCCCCGGCGCGGAAACCCTGGTGCACATGCAGCCCGCGGAGGAAGACGACCTGACGCCGGAGATGCTGGTGCGGCGCATAGCGCTCACGCACCGCTTCGGCGTGCACGGGCTGGTGCTGCTGCACGCGGACCAGGGATTCATCATCTTCACGGATTTGGAGCTGCCGCCGCAGGCCGCGCTCGGCGCATGGCGGGTGGCCATCCGCGCGTTCATGAACGATTTGCGCCGCCGCCTCCACGCCGACCGTGTGGTGGTGCACGTGGAGCCGAACCTGCGGGAGCTGCCCTCCTTTGACGAGCCCCTGGAAGACGCGGGGGAATGGGAGGGCACCGTGCGCCGCGCCATGCAGGAATTGGGCGCGCCGCAGCCCACCGCCGTGGAACTCTACACCCGCGGCGCGGAACGCCTGTGCGCCGTCTTCATCCCCCGAGAGGACCACCTCACCGTGGAGCAGAGCCACGCGCGCCTCTCCTCCCTCACCAGGCAGCTCGCCGCCACCCTGCCCCGCCGCGCACGCATCATCGTGGCCTACGCAGAGAAATAACCGCGCGTTGGCACAAGATGCGGGGAAACAAGGTTGCAAAGCTGAGCGAGGACAGATAACCCTCCTTCAGTGGTGGTGTTTTTTGGTTTTCGTATACGCCAATTATGATTGTAATTGGCAAAACCTACCGCCACTTTTTTGTGACTTCTCGAAATTATATGGGACGGCAGTTATTTGGGATTTTGGGGAAGGCGCGCCGGTGCTAGGGCGCCTCTGGTGGCCAGTTGTGGCGGGGGTAGCGGCCGGCGAGGTCCTTTTTCATCTGGGGATAGCCGTTTTTCCAGAAGGATGCGAGGTCGGAGGTGATTTGGTAGGGACGCTGGTTGGGGGCGAGGATTTCCACGAGGCAGGGCACGCGGTTGTCGGCGATGCGCGGGGTGTCGTGCACGCCGAAAAGGAGCTGGCACTTGAGGCCGAAGGTGGGCGTGCCGTCCTCGCGGTAGAGGAGCTTCACCTCGCGCCCGTTTGCGAGCTTGATGGCCTTGGGGGCGTATTTGTTGAGGCATTCGCGCTGCCAGGGGGAGAGCCACTCCGCGAGCACGGGCAGGACGGGGCGTGTGGCGATGTCCTTGTAGCACACGGCGCCCTCGCAAATCATGGTGATGGCCACCAGGTGGTCGTCGTCGCCGAATTCCGGCAGCTCCAGCTCCGGCATGGCGTTGCGGAGGCATGCGAGGCGGTGGATCCATTGCAGGACGTGGCCGTCCCAGCCCTCCAGCTTCAAATTGCCGCGCACCACCTGGTCAGCGAGGATGGGTGCGGCGGCCTGCGGGTCGGCGTCGCCGGTTTCCTTTTCCGACAGCACCAAATCGCGGTAGAGGGTTCTGCGGATGTTGAGCACGCGCTTGCGTGCGGGGTCGTACACGGGGACGTTGTCCTGCCGCGTTGATAAAATATCCTGCGGGATGACGGTGCAGCGGGAGAGGCGTGTTTCCACGCGCTTGCCGCCGACTTCGGTGATGTCGGCGGGCAGGAAGACGCCTTCATGGGCATGCGCGGCCACGGAGTCGGCATCGATGCTGCCGCCGCGGCCTCCGCAAATTCGCGCGGTGTTGGATGCGGTGCCGTTGCGCGCGGCGAGGTTGGCGGGATAGCAGCGCAGCAGCGCGCGCGGCAAGACGTCCGACAGGTTTTCCAAAAAGATTTCCTCAGGCTCGCCGATGCCGCCGAGCTGTCGCCAGGCCTTGACGATTTCGCGTGCGGCGCGTGCCTGGATGCCGAGGCGGGTGCATTCCTGCGGGGCGAAATTGCAGCGTGCGGCGGCCTGCACGGCGCGCCATTCCGCCTGGAAGTCGCAGAAGTCGCCGCGCTCGCGCAAACTGGGATGCAAGCCGCAGGAAAGGGCAATGGATTCCCCCTGCAGCAATGCCGCCACCGCCGCCATCTCCGGCACCAGGCGGGCATCCTCCCCCTCCACCATCAGACGCGCCAGCACGGGCGGCAGCGGGTGCGCCAGCATGCGCCGACCCAGCTCCGTGAGTCCGTTTCCATCCGCCGCCTCCAAGTCCAGCAGCAGCTGCCACGCGCGCTGCGTTTCCGTTTCCGTGGGGGCGTCCGGCCAGGGGAATTTTTTGATATCGTCCAGCGATTTGCAGCCCCAGGCCAGCAGGTTGAGGAAGGCCATGGAGATGTCCGCGCGGTGGACCTCCGGCGAGGGGAACGGCGCGCGGCGGCGCTGGTCGGCCTCGCTCCACAGGCGGATGCAGCGGCCGGGGCCCAGACGCCCTGCGCGGCCCGTGCGCTGGTCTGCCTGGGCCTGGGAGATGGGGACGATGTGCAGGGTGGAGAGGCCTCGGTGGGGCTCCCAGCGGGCCTCGCGCACGGTGCCGGCATCCACCACGGAGCGAACGCCCTCGATGGTGAGGGAGGTTTCCGCGATGTTGGTGGAAACGATGACGCGCGGGCGCTCGCCGCATTCCACGGCGCGGTTCTGTGCCTCCGGCGGCAGCGCGCCATGCAGGGGGAACACATCGCGCCCCTTCATCCAGGATGCATTCTCCAGCAGCTCCACCGTGCGGCGGATTTCATACGCGCCCGGCAGGAACACCAGGATGTCCCCGCAGTCGTTGTGCTCCAGCAGCTCCTTCACGGCGGCGGCGCACTGGTCCCACACGGGCGGCGGGGCGAGGTGGCCGAAGCGGTCTCGCACAGCCACGGGCTGGCGGTAGGAAACCTCCACGGGGAAGAGACGCCCCTCCGCGCGCAGCACCTCCGCCTGCGGCAGGTAGCACTGCAGCTTGTCCAGCTCCAGCGTGGCGGACATCACCACCACGGCCAGCTCCGGGCGCTGC
>JAKSOT010000068.1 GCA_024405455.1 Akkermansia sp.
GATTTTTTTTGAAAACTCCCACACTTTGCCTTGACATACGGGTGGAATCCTGATAATTTTAGCGTAGACTTTATCTTTCCATGAAACGAATTTTCCTCATTCCCGCTTGCGCCATGCTCGCCATGGGCCTGTTCACCTCCTGCCAGAAGGAGACGGAATCCGCACAGCAGCTCGCGGAGGATTTGACCGCAGAGCTCCAGAAGGTGACGGACTACAAGACGGCAGAGGCCGCCGCTCCCCGCGTGAAGGTGCTCAACACGCGTTTCCAGAACGCCGCCGCCCAGGTGCTCAGCCTTAACTACAACCCGCTGGCCGACAGCGTGAAGCCTGATGAACAGGGCGGCCCTGCAGACTACGTGGCAGCCGTCACCGCGCTCGCCAAGGAGATTGGCCGCGTGCGCGCCAGCAAGCCCGTCACCAGCTCTGACGGCGATATCGACGACACCCGCCTGCTGCAGACGGTTGGCGCGAACGCCGGCGCCGGTGCAGACGCCAAGGTCGCGGATGCCCTCAAGAAGGGCAACGAGTACATGAAGAACCCCACTTCCCGCCAGAACAACAACCCGCCCGCATTCGCGGAGTGCTACGGTTCCGAGGCCATGGTGGACGCCCTGTCCTACGTGGCGGATGTTGAGGAGCGCGGCTCCTACTGGGATTCCGAGGACCTGGTGGAGGTGCCCGCAGAGCAGGCTCCCGCCGCCGAGGAGGATGAAGCACCCGCGGAGGAACCCGCCGCTGCAGAGGAGCCGGCCACGCCGCCCGCTCCCGCTGCCGACGAGGAGCCTGCAGCCGATGAGGAACCGGAACCCGCTGCGGATGACGACTCCGAGGAAGACAGCGCGGACATCGACGTGTAACCGGACGACCGCACGAACCCTTACCGAGGCCGCAGGTTTCCGCGTAACGGAGCCTGCGGCCTTTTTCTGAAACGTTTTTTCTTTCCACCGCATGCCGCGCCTGCATTTCACCTGCGCCTACAACGGCGAGCCCTTCCGCGGCTGGCAAAGCCAGCCCGGCGGCAACACCGTGCAGGATGTGATAGAGGCTGCGTTCGAGAACGTGCTGCACACGCAGCTGCGCATCTCATCCGCAGGCCGCACGGATGCCGGCGTGCACGCGCGCGACCAGCATTTCCACGTGGACGTGCCGGACGACTGCTCGCTCACGCCGCAGAACTGGCTCTCCGCCATCAACGCCAACGTGCCCGCCGCCATCCGCATCCTCGCCGTGCAGGAAGTGGGCCGCGATTTCCACGCGCGCTTCTCCGCCACCGCCAAAACGTACGAGTACATCATCAACCGCGCACCCGTCTGCTCCCCCTTCCTGGCGGGCCGCGTGTGGCACCGCCCCCAGCCTATGGACGAGGATTTGATGGCGCGGGCACTGCAGTGTTTCGTGGGCGAACACGACTTCCGGCGCTTCGCCGCCAACCGCGGAAACGAGCCGCAGGACCCGCCCGCGGATTTCTACCTGCGCACCATCTATTCCGCCACCTGCGAGCGCAAGGGAGACCTGCTGCGCATCCGCCTGCGCGGAAACGGCTTCATGTACCGCATGGTGCGCCTGCTCGTCGGCTCCGCGCACCAGGTGGCGCTGGGCCGCGCCTCGCTTGCCGAGCTGCAATCCATGCTCACCGACCCGTTGGGAGAGAAAACGCGCTACGGCGCACCCGCCGCAGGCCTCTACCTGGACAGCGTGGAATACGGGGAGGCAATGGTTGGTGCCAACGAGGGCATGAGAGATGCAACCCTTGGTGCCACGAACCACTCCGGCCCTGACGGGCGGAGTTATGGGGATTGACATGCGTAGGGGGACACCCCACAGGTTGACACCGTGTGGCTACGCATAGGAGAACACCGCCCCCTGCCTGCGGCAGCGTGGGGTTCAAAGATAGCGCGCCTGTCGGCGCGTGGTATTATGTTTCATCTGGCATGCTGCCAGATGAAACTCACCCGCAACCGCGCCGGATGGCGCGGCAAGATACAGGCGCCCCACCCGAAGGGGGCGGCGCAATCTTATATGTAGCCACATGGTGTCAACCTGTGGGGTGTCCCCGCATGCCAACCAATCCCCATAACCCCGCTTGCCGGGGTGGTTCGGGACACCAACGCATGCAGCTCTCCGCGCGGTTTTGTCCACCCATAAAATCTGGCGGGATTCCCTTTTCATCGACACATGCCCGTTACCTCCCACCATTGCACGCCCCCGCACGGCGGCGGGTAGCCCCTACTACAGTATTCGGAATACTTATGCAAGCCTTTTTTCAAAAATTTTGCTCTGAGGCATTGAAACGGCTAGTTTTCGCCGAATTTTGGGTGTTGGCGAAAACTCGGCGGTGCAAATCCACCCGCAGGAACGGGTGTTGAAACGGCGTGAGTTGCGGAGAAAACACGCTTACAGTATTCCGAAACCTGTATACTCCCCTCGTGCGCGGGCGTACCGTGCCCACGCTCAAACTTTCGTCTAACACGCGAAACAACAGAATAACCCATAAACAATACCAACAAGATGAAATTACATCTGCCTAAGAAACTGACAGCCGCCCTGCTTGCGGCTTGCACAGCGCTCGCGCTGAATACCACCGCCGCAGCCGCCACCACCGGCACTGCGACGTTCACCGGAGGTACCACAAACTACGACCGTGGCGACCAGCTCTTGGACATGTACCTGACCAGGGACCTCACCACCGGCACGGCGACAAGCAGCACGCTCACCTTGGACAATGCCGTCAACATCTACGGCGGCAACTTCTTCGCCAAGGACTTCACCATCTCCATCTGGGTGGACAGCGCCTCGCTTTCCAGCAGCCACCTGCTGTTCGCCTACGGCAACAACTCCAATCCCACGGCAGACTGGCAGGCAAACGGCCTGTACTGGGATGCCACCAACAAGGCTCTCACGCTGGGTGACGGCAAGGTCACGGGCGGCTACACCACATTCAACTTCCAGGACAACGGCCGCAAAATCACCACGACCATCAGCGACATGCCCACCACCGGCTTGGTGAACATCACCCTGGCCGTACATGGCGCATCGAAGCATCAGGAAGGCACCGTGTACGTGAACGGAAGCGCCACCGGCAACGTGATGCGCACGACCGGCGGCGGCGACTTCTACAACGGCAACATGAACGGCAACTCCGACCCCATGGGCCTGTATGTTGGTTCTGGTGTTACTTTCGGCAACATCTCCATCACGGATCAGAAACTGACGGATTCCACCGCCATCTACGCGCTGATGGGCCTTTCCACGGAGAAACCCGCGACGTCTTTCAACTATGTGTGGAAGGGTGACAAGAGCGCGGTGTGGGACACCGAGACCGAGAACTGGGTGACCAAGGACGCCCTGGATACCTCCGTGCCCTTCCAGTCCGGCGACAATAACACCGTGACCCTGAATGCTGATGGACAGAAGAAAGAGATCAGCCTGGAAACAGCGGCCAGCATCTCCAAGCTGACGGTGGAAGACACCTACAAGCTGACAATTGCCGAGGAAGCCTCCCTCACCACCGGCACCCTGGTCGTGAACGGCACGCTCACCCTTGACGGCGCCGGCTCCGCCACCGTCAACAAGGTGACCATAGCCGGCACCGGCGCGAAACTCTCTGTCAACGGCGAAGGCCGCACCATGAACATTGCCGACCTCACCAACAACGGTGTGCTCGACATCGGTGCCGGGGCGACCGTGAACTACACGCCTACGGAGTACTCCGTGAGCAGCGGTCAGAGCTTCAAGACCACCGGCGATGGCCTGTTGACCTTTACCACGCTGAAGGTTGCGGGCGGCACGCTTGACATTGCCTCCGACCTGAAGGTGACCGGCGGCGACAACGGCAAGGGCGGCAACAACAGCAAGGGCCTGCACCTTTCCGGCGACGGCGCCACGGTGAACATCAACGACGGCACCACCACGGTGACCGGCGCCATCTACACGAACGCCAACAACATCTCCCTGAACGTAGGCACGGGTGCAACGGACGCCAAGCTGGTGACCCGCCGCCTTGAGATTGGCGACCGCAACGGAGGCGCTGCCACCTTCCACGTCGGTCAGCACGGCACGGTGGTCATCACCGGCAACGAGGACTACCGCCAGGACACCAACAACCCGCAGAAGAACACCTCCCTGCAGCTGGCCGAGTGGAACCAGATTGTCAGCATCAACATCGAAGGCAAGCTGTACTCCAAGGATGCCACCGCGTTCATGAGCAACGACGCCAGCTCCAGCATCGCCATCAACGGCGGCACCATGGCCGTGAAGGGCATTGCCAACAGCAGCTCCACCAGCGACCGTGCACACACGCTCACCATGACGGGCGGCAAGATCGTCCTGGGCGAGCGTGGCTTGGCCGCAGAGCCCGGCAACTGGACCGTCACGCTCAACAGCGGTGAAATCGGCATGTACGCCGACACCGTGGTGGGCCGCAACGCGAACATCACCGGGGCGGTGACCTTCAACACCGCCAAGTACGTGTGGAGCGACAACCAGACGCTTGCAGCAGGCGTGGAAGGCGGCACCATGACGGTGAGCGCCAACCTGACCGGCACCGGCACCATCACCAAGACCGGTGCAGGCGAGCTCATCCTCTCCGGCGCGGGCAATGCCTTGACCCACACCCTTCAGGTCAAAGCCGGCAAGCTCACCCTCAGCGGCTCCATCGCCATCGACGACATTGAGGACGGCGATATTGATGAGGGCTACGTGACCGCCGGCGGCGAGAAAAAAGCCGACGGCAACGGCTTCGCCTACGAGTCCGGCATCCTGAACGTGTACAACGTGGAGGAAGGCGCGGAACTTGTGAACAACGGTTCCTTCACCTATGGCGGCGTGGCAGTCACCGTTGACCAGGACGGCAAGTACGCGCTTGAGTACACGGTGGACCGCACCACCCTGTGGGTGAACAGCGGTTCTGAGAGCTATGACGCCTACTACACCGCCTCCGAGAGCGCGCTGACCACGGCCAAGGTGGCGGGCGGCGCCACGCTGGCCATCGGCACCAACGCCGTGGGCACACTTGCGTTCAAGGAGAACGGCACCACCATCAACGTGACCGGCACGGGCACGGTGAACGCCATCTCCGGTACGGGCACGCTCAACCTGGAAGATAACGCGGTTGTGACCCTCGCTCCGCAGGGCACCCCCTCTGCGCCGACGCTGTCCGGCGCCGGCACGCTGGTGCTGGCCCCCTCGGCCAACGTGAACTGCACCATCACGAGTTTTGATGAGGATTGGACCGGCACATTGGAAATCAACGGCACGAACGGCACTCCCACGCTCTACCTGGGCAGCGGAGCCACCGCCAAAGCCGGCAATCTTCACATGGCAGCCGGTGCGGCCACCATCCGCCTGAACGGCGGCACCGCCAAGGCTGTGAAGCTGGACGAGGTGGTCATGGAGAAGGGCACCAAGCTGCTCTCCTTCTACGCGAACTATGATGGCGAAAACTACCCCTCGGTCAATATGAGCATCGGTACCCTGACGATGAAGGGTGACACCGCCACCGTCGGCACCACCAACCACGGCGGCCTGATCAACATCGGCACCATCACCGGCAGCGGCACACTCACCCTCACGTACGAGTCCTCCTCCGATGCGAAGACCGTCTTGAACCTGGGCGGCGAGGATGTGGAAGCAACCACCTTCCACGGCACGCTGGATGTGTACCACAACAACAACGGCAACAAGCGCACCACCACCCTCATCCTGAACGATGAGTACACCGCAGCCGATGCAGTGGTGCAGTTCCGCGCGATTAACGCAGGCAGCAACCGCGCCCTGGGCATTGGCCTCCATGCCGGTACCGTGAAGGTCGCCGGATTGAACGACGGCACCATCGGCACCGTCGGCGGCAACAACCTCTACGCGCTCTACTCCGGCGATTACACCAGGCTGGACAACCGATACGACGGTGGCGCCGACTTCTATGAGAAGGCCGGCGACGGTGAGACGCGCACGCTGGAAATCACGGGCGACGGCGAGTACAGCACCGCCATCAAGGTGCTCGGCCACGTCAACCTGCTCATGACCGGCACGGGCACGCAGACCTTCACCGGCGACATGTCCGAGTTCAACGGCACCCTTACCCTGGAGTCCGGCACGGTCGTGGTGAACAGCGCGTTGGGCGAGGACGCGGTTGTTACCGTGAAAGGTGACGCCACCCTCGGCGGTGACGGCATCGATGCCGCCCAGGTGGGTATCGCCGCCGACAAGACCGCCACCTTCGAGCAGGGCATCACCGATGCTTCCGGCGTGGAGTTCCTCGGTGAGGAAGGCGTCCAGGTGAAGAACACCAACGAAGCCGGCGGTGCCGCGCTCCTTTATGACATCACCAAGGAGAACGCCAAGGTGACCGCAGCCATGCTCTACGCCGAGAACGGTGCGGATGTCACCGTTGCCAACAAGCTCGAAGTCGGCTCCATTGTCCACATGGGCACGGGTGCCCTCACCCTCACCAGGGTAGACGAGGAGGCCCTGAAGGTGGTTTCTACCTCCACCGCCGAGGTGATTATCCAGAACGCGCCCACTGCTACGCTCGCCGACATGACTATCGGCGCAGGCGGCACAGTGGCCGTGTACCAGGGCACGGATGCGGTGTCCTCGCAGGAAGGCACGGTGACCGTCACGGAGACGCTGACGGCCGGCGGCGGCACGCTGCTTGCCAACCTTGTTCTGGCTGGCGGCTCCACGCTTGACCTGCAGACCGGGGAAGGCGCCATGGCAGCCCTCACGCTGGGCAGCAACCTCGCCTTTGTGGATGGTGGCCTGGTTATCCTGGACGCCACCACGCTGGCTAAGCTGGATGGACTGGTGATGGGTACTGAAGGCAACTACCTGGAGCTTGTCCATGCGGCAACCGGCACCACGCTGGCCTACGGCGAGGACGGCACGGAGGACTACAACGGCATGTGGTTCGGGCAGCTGTTCGACCGCCCGGATACCCTCATTGGCGATTTCAAGGTGGTTGCAGACGAAACCAGCTTCGGCCTGACCAAGGTGAGCAACGTTCCCGAACCGACGACCGGAACGCTGAGCCTGCTGGCGCTCATGGCGCTTGCAGCCCGCCGCCGTCGTAAGTAAGGCGCAAAGAATTTCCAAGTTGCAGTTTTTTGGTTATTTTACTGTTTCTTGGTTTTCGTAAACGAAAGCGGGGCTGCCCGGAGCAATCCGGGCAGCCCTTTTTTCTGTACTGCGCCAAATTTTATGATTCGGCGCGGCCTTTGGGTATGCAATGATTGCCCGTCTTCGCCAACCCGTCTCCGCTAAAGCTACGCCGAGGCTTTCAGGGCTTCGCCGAGGCCTACGGGAGGAACCACCCTTGGCGTGAACAGGCGTGATTAGTTACGCACGCCCACACCGGCACCACCCCGCCGTTCGGCGGGGTTACGTGGAAGGACACGCACGCGGGGATGCCCCCACGGTTGACACCGTGGGCTAACGAACCCTTCGGGTACGCACCACCGTTCGGTGGTGCTTCTTATAACTGCACCGGCCGGCGCGGAAACAGCAATACAGCTCAACCGAATGGTTGAGCGTACCCCCGCAAGGGGGTTACATAGCCACGGGTGTCAACCCGTGGGGCAACCACCTACGCCTACACACCACGTAACGCCGCCGAATGGCGGTGTGGACTCACGCCAACGCCAACTCATTTCCCGCTTGCCCGCGAGGGCGGTTCAGGGTAGAATGGAGGGCGACATGGAACAAGCAGACGAACTTCCCAACTACGCCGTCAACGACCCGCGCGAACTCATCCGCTTCCTGCAGGATGCGTACCGCCAGCGCAAGGATGTGGTGATCCGCGCGGACGACTGCCGCTACCTGGCGGATGCACTGCAGGAGCGCCTGAACTCTGCGGACTATTCCGGCCCCACGCTGCTGTAGGCGGCGTCGCGCGTCGTTTGTTTCACCGCATGGTGACGGAGGGAAGGGCGGTGATGGCCTCCAGGCGGCGGATGAGGTATTTGATAACGCCGAAGAGGGTGAGCAGGAGCGGCACGCCGATGACGAGGTATCCCCACCAGGTCATGTTGCTGACGGCGTAGTTGTACTCCAGCGCCTGCTGCGCGGGCTCCTTGTCCAGCACGGGGAGCAGGAAGTGCAGGGCGAGCAGGAAGTTGGCCGCGGCGGAGGCGAAAAGGGTTGCGGCCATCATGAGGTTGGCGCGCCAGAGCGTGCGCTCGTATCCCGTTTGCACGCCCCTCTCCTGCACGGCCCTTTCAATGTGCGGGATGTCGAAGATGGCGTCCGAGTACACGAAGAGGCGCAGCATGGATTCCCGGCGCTTGGCGGTCACCAGCACGGCTCCGCAGAGCAGCAGGGCGATGAGGGCCTCCTTGGCGGCGTACCACCACGGCGTGTCGGTGCGGATGGCGCCGCCCTCCCCTGTGTTGGCGTAGACGGTGACCACGCCGGTGAGGATGGTTCCGAGCAGGCCGAAGAGGGTGATGGGGTCCACCCTGCGGGTGTCCCAGAAGGTGTAGATGCCGCAGCCGATGGGCAGGGCGAGGGCAATCACCATGGCCCACACGGTGCCCAGCTCATAGAACGCGGGGCCGTCCGTGGAGCAGTGGTCCAGCACCAGCACGGGCGCCAGCACGCTCAGCAGCACGTTCACCAGGCTCTTGGTACCGTTGTCCATGGCGGGGAAGGGTGGCGGTTATTTCATGGCGGCGATGGCGGCCGCCATATCCGGAGCCTTGAAGGTGGAGGAGCCGGCCACCAGGCAATCCGCGCCGGCCTCCCGGCAGAGCGGAGCCTGCGCGGGGCCGATTCCGCCGTCCATCTGGATGATGAAGGAGAGCCCGCGTTTGGCGCGCTCCGCGGCCAGCACGCGCACCTTGTCCAGCACCTCCGCCATGAAGCTCTGGCCGCCGAATCCCGGCACCACGCTCATGACGAGCACCATGTCCAGCTCCTCCAGGTAGGGCAGGGCGCCCTCCACGGGGGTGGCGGGGTTCACGGCCAGGCCGCAGTGCAGGCCGGCGGCGCGGATGGCGGCCAGCGTGGCGTGCAGGTCCACGGCGCCCTCCCGCTCCAGGTGGATGGAAATCATGTTCACCCCGGCCTTCACGAACCGCGGGTAGTAGTGGTCCGGCGCGTCGATCATCAGGTGGGCGTCCAGGTAGGCGCCTTCCGGCACGCTCTTGCGGATGGCGCCGCAGATGTCCGGGCCGAAGGAGATGTTGTCCACAAAGGAGCCGTCCATCACGTCCAGGTGGAGCCAGTCCGCCCCGGCGTCCAGGGCGCGGCGGGCCTCCTCCCCGATACGGCGGAAATCACAGGCGAGCATGGAGGGTGCTATCAGCATGGCGGTGGGGATATGTGAGAAAAGGGAAAAGATTATCTGCGGGGACGCGGGAAGCAGCGCGCCGGGAACACCAGCGGCGGCGAGATGAACGGGTGGTTCCCCTGGTCCGTGCCGAAGAAGCGCACTTCCATGGCGGCGGGCGCGTTCTCGAAGTATGTGCAGCCGCCGAACGAGAAGGCGTCCCCCGGCTTGAGGACGGGCTGCTGGTTGAACACGCGCTCGGCCTCGATGATGTGGGTGCGGCCGGTGCAGTCCTTGAGGGTCCACTTGCGGCCCAGGAGGCGGAGACTGGCGCGGCCGGCGTTGTACATGCGCAGGCGGTAGCACACGCGGTAGCAGGGGCGCGGATGCCGCGCCGTGTGCACGCCGCACAGGGATACGCCCATATCCAGGTAGTCTCTTTCCGGCAGGCTGCGGCTATCAGTGCTCATGGCCTTGGCCGATGGCGAGGGTGGAGAGCGCGGCGGCGGTCTTGTGCAGGGCCTGCACCTTTTCCAGCGTGGGGGCCTGGCCCTTCTCCAGCACCATCTCACCCGCCATTTCCGCGAGCAGGGCGCGCATGTCCGCCACGTGCAGCTTCTCCGCGGTCTTGGGGTTCACCCCCTCCAGGATTTCGTTGAAGTACGCCGGGGCGTCCGCGTAGAAGACCACGGCGGCCTGCTTGGCGTCGAACTTGGCCTCGATGGCCGCGCACGCGGCATCCAGGGCGCGAATCCACCCGCCGAGCGCTATCAGGTGCGCCAGGTCGGGGTCGCGCAGGGCGGCCAGCTCCGCGTTCACATCACCCTGGGTGGATGCCAGGATGCGCTTGAATTCCTCCAGCTGGCCCTTTTCCGCGTGCTCCAGCAGGCTGGCGGAGTGCGCGTTCATCTTCTCACCCACGCCCATGGCGTTGCCGTAGCGCGTCAGGTCCAGCGCTATCGGTTTGATGTCGTTCATGTGCCCGCTGCGCACGGCGATGAAGCCGTCCGCCAGCAGGTAGCCCATGGAGAGCGCCAGCTTGCCGGGGTTGGTGGAAAGCGTTTCCTCGCGGTTGCGCAGCACGTACTCCTCCGGCACCGGAGGCAGGTTGTCCATCTGGTCGAAGATTTTGCTGATGGACGGCGCGGTGTACACGTTGATGCCCAGCTCCTGGTTGGAGTGGGACTCGTCCAGCATGGCGTCGTCGCGGAACATGGCGGGCACCTCCCCGGCCTTGCGGTCTTGGTCCCTCTGCGGAACGATGTAGTCCGGGATGCCCTCGGACACCACCTCCTCGTCCAGCTCCTCCACTGCGGGAGCGGCGGGAGCCGGCGCGGGGGCGGGAGCCGGCGCGGCTTTCTTGGGCGCTCCGAACAGCGGGGCGCACGCCGCGGCGGCGGTTATCAAGTATATCGGTATTCTCACTTTCATGGGAAGTACGGCAGCCTGTTTATTTAAGTTTTATTTAAGGCTTGACACCTGTTCCATTATACAGTAGTATCAGGCTGCGTCAAGCGTATCTGGGCGGGCTGACATGAAAAGCGGCGGCCGCGCCCAGGCGGGTTTCCACCCGAACGACACGTCACATGGCATACCTCAAACAGATTTTCACGGCAACGGCGGCCCTCGCGGCCACCGTGCTCACCTCTTGCCAAATCCAGCGGATTTCCTACGGGCGCGACATACCGCCCTCCGCCGTGGTGCGCAACGGCGTGGTGGTCACCCTCAACGACCAGAAGCTCACCCTCCTGCAGAACGGCAAGAAGGTGAAGGACTACAAGGTCAGCACCTCCAAGTTCGGAATCGGCAACACCAGCGGCAGCCGCCGCACCCCGACGGGTATCCACGCCGTCTCCCAGAAGACCGGCGAGGGCCAGCCCAAGGGCATGGTGTTCAAAGGCTGCCGCCCCACCGGAGAGGTGGTGCCCGTGGACGCCTCCGGGCGGGACCCCGTGGTCACGCGTGTCATCCAGCTCGCCGGGCTGGAGGACAAGAACAGCAGCACCCACCGCCGCAGGATCTACATCCACGGCACGCCGGAGGAGCGCAAAATCGGCCGCCCCGCATCCTACGGCTGCATCCGCATGAAGAGCGACGACATTGTGGACCTCTACCGCCGCGTGAACCGCGGCACCCCCGTGGCCATCGAGATGTGCTCCCAGAAGACCTACCTGGCCGCCGAGCGGAAGGAGAACATAGCGCAAATCCTCATCCCGCAGTCCACCATCAACAGCCTGCCCACGGACAGCCTGCGCTTCCGCCCCTCCTACCGTTCGCGTTCCCGCGCCTCCCGCAGCCGCGTGGCCCGCACCCGCTCCAACGCCCGCCGCACCAAGGCCAAGACCCGCGTGGCCTCCCGCTCCACCCGCACCCGCAAGCGCAGGTAGCGCAAAAAGCTTTCTTGCAATCCTCATGCGGCGTGCTAGAATGGCGGTAGCATGAAAATCGCCGTAATTGGAAAAGGAGGGCGTGAGCAAGCCCTGGTCGAAACGCTGGCCGCCAGCCCCTGCAAACCGGAACTCTACTGCCACCCCGGCAGCGATGCCATTGCGCGCACCGCAAGCATCATCCCCGCCCAGGGGTTCGACGAGCTGCTGCAGTGGATGGCCGACAACAAGGTTGACCTCTGCGTGGCGGGTGAGGAGAGCTGCCTGGTGAAGGGGGAGGGAATCGCCAACCGCTGCGCCGCGCTCGGCATCCCCTGCTGGGGGCCGCGCAAGGAGAGCGCCCAGCTGGAGGCCTCCAAGGAGTTCGCCAAGGAGTTCCTGCTGCGCCACCGCATCCCCACCGGCATGGCCAAGGCCGTCGCCGGGTACGACGAGGCCGTCGCCGCCATCGGCGGGCAGTACCCCACCGTGCTGAAGTTCGACGGCCTGGCCGCCGGAAAGGGCGTGGCCGTTTGCCCGGACGCCGCATCCGCCGAGGCCTTCCTGAAGGAGGTGTTCATCGACAAGCGCTTCGGCGAGGGCCGCATGCTGGTGGAGGAATTCCTCACCGGCCCGGAAATCTCCATCTTCGGCGCCATTTGCGACGACAAGTACCTCATCCTCTGCCCGGCGCGCGACTACAAGCGCCTGCAGGATGGCGACGCAGGCCCGAACACCGGCGGCATGGGCGCCGTCGCTTCCCGACAACTGGTGTCACCCGATGTGCTCAAGCAGATTGAGGACACCATCGTGGCCCCCACCGTGCGGGGCTTGCAGCAGGACGGCCTGCCGTACCGCGGCTTCCTGTACTTCGGTCTCATGCTCACCCCGCAGGGGCCGAAGGTCATCGAGTACAACTGCCGCTTCGGCGACCCCGAGTGCGAGGCCGTGATGCCCCTGCTGCGCGGGGATTTGGCAACCTTCTGCCTGGAGGGCGCCAAGGGCAACTTCCAACCGGGCCTCATCGACTTCGCAGACGACTGGAGCGTGTGCTGCATCCTGGCCTCCGCCGGGTATCCCGCATCCTCCCACAGCGGGGATCTCATCAGCGGGCTGGATGAATGCGCCGCCCGCGTGTTCCATTGCGGCACCAAGAAGACCGCGGATGGCTGGGTGACCGCCGGAGGCCGCGTCCTCGCCATCGTGGCGCAGGGCTCCACCCTGGACGCCGCCCGCACCGCCGCCCACGCCGAGGCCGCCAAGGTGGACTTCCCCGGCTCCCAGCGCAGAAGCGATATCGCCTACAAGAACATGTAGCACCCCACCATGCAGCCCGCCGAGAACCAGTGCATCGAATGGAAGGAATCGTGGAAGGACGATTGCCTCCAGGAGATTTGCGCCTTCGCCAATGCGCAGGGCGGTTCCCTGTTTATCGGCATCGACAACACGGGCGGCGTGGTCGGCATCACGGAGAAGGCGTGCAAGAAGCTCACGGAGGACCTGCCCAACAAGGTGCTCAGCAAGCTCGGCATTGTGGTGGATGTCAACACCCGCGAGAAAAACGGCGTCACCTACCTTGAAATCGCG
>JAKSOT010000069.1 GCA_024405455.1 Akkermansia sp.
CACTTGGCCTTGAGGTTCACCTTCGCCATGCCCCCAGCATAGCATGAACCCCGCCGCCTTTCAACGGGATATTCCGCGGGCGCGGCGCGTGCGCCGCCCGCGAATTAGGATTAGGGATTAAGATTAGGATTAGGAAAGGGTGGTTGGCAGGCGGGGGTGGGTGCACGCCAACGCATCGGGGCGCATGTGGATATTCCGCGGGTGGCGCCACTATCCGCTTGCACCGCGCCGCGCCCCGTGGTATCATGCTCGCACAAGGCCATGAGCAACGAAACCGCATTCCTCGGCGCCAGCACCGTCTTCGGCAAATACTGGACCAGCCACAGCAACACCTTTTTCGATTACCTCATCGACAAGGACAACTTCAAGCTGACCTTCGGCAAGAGCTTCCGCATGATGGTCTACCTGGATTCCGCCATTGCCAACGGCCCCACCGCCGTGAGGAAAGATGTGGAGGGCGACACCCGCACCACCAGGTACCTCATCAACCATCTGGCCGATATCAAGCCGGAGCTCACCGTCTTTGTGACCACGTGCGACATGCTGGAGCCCACGGCCGACGAGAACACGCCCACCATCAAGCAGAGCGACGACCCGTACGTGCAGAACCGCATCGACATGTACGAGGCGGTGAACCGGCAGTACGGGCGCGTGCTCAACGTGCACCTGACGGAGATAGCCAGCCGCGACGTGCCGGAGTTCAGCGAGCTGCTCTACACCATCGCGAACCCGCCCAAGGGCACCAAGAAGCTGCCCTTCGCGCCCAACGAGTACCACCAGTTCTACCATGCGAACCGCCTGATGAAGGACGTGGAGCGCTGCATCCCGCTGGGCATCCCCTCCATCATCCCCGCCGCGCCGCCGCTCACCACCACCGAGGTGGTGCAGCTCCTGGCCCCCAACCTCGTCAAGCGCCTGCGCGAGCCGCAGGAGGGCGACCCCTACGGCTCCAACCGCACGTCCATCCACTCCTTCCAATGGCTGGACCCCAAGGACGGCTACCAGCTGACCAAGAGCGACCAGCTGGCGCTGCTGGACTTCTATTTCGGCCCGAACGCCATCATGTAACCCCGCGCGGAAATGGCGGACATGCAGAAGATGGGCGGGCAGTTCGCCCGGTTTTTCGTGGTGGGCATCGCGGCCACGCTGGCGCACCTGGCGGTGTACATCGCCCTCAACCACCTGTTCGGGCTGGGGGAGGAGGACAAGCTCGCCCTCACCGTCACCTATTCCATCGGCTATGTGGTCAGCTTCATCGGCAACTACATCCTCTCGCTCAAATGGACCTTCCGCACCGGCGGCAGCGTCAAGAAGGGCCTGGGATTCGCCTTCAGCCACGCGGTGAACTACGGCATGCACATCGGCCTGCTGAACCTGTTCCTGTACCTGGGCGTGGGCGGGCTGATGGTGCGCTGCCTGCAGGCAACCGTGCCGTGGCTGGTGGAAATGTTCCCCGTCCTCGGGCACGGGGAGGACATCGTGCCGTTTGCCGTGTATGTGATTGTGGTCCCCGTGAACTTCCTGCTGGTGCGCTTCTTTTTGACGCACGGGGATGAGAAAAAGGCTTGACTATTGCGGCGGGCTTTGCTACCCTGCGGCGCGTTATGGCAAAAGTACCTGTTATTCAACTTCGCAAAGGCCACGCCGTCAACTATAACGGCGACATCTGCGTGGTCCGTGAAAGCCAGCTGAAGACTCCTCCCCGCATGGCTTCCTACGTGCAGATGACCATCCGCAGCATCGCCAGCGGCAAGGACTACAACCTGCGCCTCACCTCCAACGACTTCCTGGAGGGCGTGATGCTCACCCGCCAGGAGATGGAGTTCTCCTACGTGGACGGCATGGGCTACCACTTCCTCCACCCGGAGACCTTCGAGGACGTCTGCGTCTCCGAGGACATCGTGGAACCCGTGAAGCTCTACCTCATCGAGGGCAACAGCTACGTGCTTCTGTTCACGGACGAGATCGTGTGCTCCATCGAGCTTCCCGCCGCCATCACCATGGAGGTGGCAGAGGCCCCGGAGGGCGTGAAGGGCAACTCCGCCAACAACGTGTACAAGAGCGCCACCATGACCACCGGCCTGGTGGTTCAGGTGCCCCTGTTCATCTCCGCCGGGCAGAAGATTTCCGTCAAGACGGAAGACGGCTCCTACCTGGGCCGCGTGAACAACTAAGCCCACCGCACATCCCCTACCCCAACGCCCGGCCCACCTCGGCCGGGCGTTTTTTGAAATTGCGTAAGGCAACTGTTTTGTGTTGACATGGCGGCGGTTTCGGCGTACCGTTCGCGCGCGCTCTAAAATACATTGCCATGAAAAAGACACTGTTCATCACCATGCTCACGGCCGCCCTGCTGGGCGGGAACGTTTACGCCAACACCGGGTTTGAGGGCGGGATAATAAGAAATTTGCTCGGTCAACACGATCTTGCTGGTGACAATGGTGCACATGGTGAAAAACTTCGGATTTTCGAGGATCCCGAGTCAAACTACGAGGCACTGGACAATGTCTTTGGATACTTTGGCGTTGGTGAAGATGTGTGGGTGAGCTCCGGAAACGTTGTTACCATGGAGGGCGGCATTGTGCAAACGGTTTACGGTGCATATACTATTGGAACCGTCAAGGAACAAACGATTTGGATGAAGGGTGGGACTGTTCGGGGAACAATATGCGGTGGTGTCTCTACAACGGATGATCATAACTACTCATGGGACAACACGGTCATTGTCACGGGAGGGAAGGTGGGAGCAATCATTGGAGGTCAAGCCGAGGCGCAAGACGATGCGGACGCATCCCGCAACAAGGTCTATATAACGGGATTGTCTGCGGATTGCGCTCCGTCTGTCTGCGGGGGAAAAGTCTCGGGGGAGACGCGAAATGGTGCAGGATCCAACGAGGTTCACCTGGTGGGGGATGGTGCCGCCATTTTCATTGAAGGCGAGAGACTTGAAGGGCACTCCATGACACTGGGCGATGTTCAGGGCGCGTATTGCCCCCGTAGCGAGAGAGGCAACTCCGTCCACATATACGGCAGCGGTATCCATGCCAGATCCGTGAACCACATGCAAATCCTCAATTTCCACCTGGTTGACGGGCTTGCGACTGCAGAGGCGCCCGTGCTGGCGCTTTCTGGAACAGACCAGTACTGGCATAAGTTCAACATGGCAGAATTCTCGCTCGGCATTATTGCGGACGACGTGACGGACTGGGGCGTGCTGGCCGGGCATACCGTCACGCTGGTGGAATCGCAACTTGCCATCACGGGCTTTGGGAGTACCCCCTACAAGGTGGTGGATGTGACCAAGACCGGTCAGAGCGCATCCAAGGGCATCCTCACCCTGGGCAACGAGGGCAAGGAGCTTCTCTTGAAGGTGCTGCGCCCCGGCACGGAGGTGCTGGCACCCGGCGAGTCCAGGCAAGCGGGAAGCGCCACTATAACCGCGCTCAAGGAAAACGAGCCCGGCCTGCTGGACAACCTCACCCTGGAAGCCGACACCATCCTGGGCCAGGGCCGCGCCGCCAGCCTGGCGGACGGGTTGAAGATTCAATCCGATGCGGACTTGATGATCAAGAACATGACCATCACGGCCAACAACGAGATTCACGTGGGAGAGCACACCATCACCCTCAAGGATGTCACCATCAAGATTTCGGAGGATGTCTGCCAGCCGGTGAACGGCATCTACACCATTGACCTGAGAAACCTCATCAACTGTGATTTGGTGATGGAGAACGTGCTGCTGGACGCCTCCGACCTCTCCCTGCCGGAAGGTTTCGACCCAGCCACGACATCCGTGGTGTTCGACTTCGGGGATGACGTGACCATCAAGCAAGCCACCGGGCTGGATATGCGCCTGGGCAACTACTGGAGCCCCTCCCTGAACCTGGACCAACAGGGCCAGGTCATCTTCACCAAGCTGGTGGAAACCCCGGAACCCACAACGGGGGTTCTTTCCCTGCTGGGGCTTGGCCTGCTTGCCGGCCGCCGCAGGAAGCACAACTGATTTACTATGTACTAGGTACTAGGTACTATTTTGAATTTAGGCGGCTACGCCGCGTGAATTGCCCGCCCCGCTTGGCTTTGGGCCTTGCGGGGCGGTTATCTATTCTCCAACGCCCTTTTGAGCCGCGCGGGCGGGGTTGGTGGCAAGTGCCGATATAGCACGTTTGGGGGTGTACAGTATTCCCAATACTGTAGGCTTGCCAAGGGCGGGGAAGCCTAGTGGCGACGTGTTTTGCAGCAGGGTGGCGTGTGTGGCGGCGCGGCTGGGAGAGACAACCCGCCGATGCAAAAAACGCCTGAACACGAACAGCAATTTTTGCGAGATTGGACTTGACCTACAGTATTGGGAATACTATAATCACCCCCGCACGGACAATCGTGGCAATCCCGCCCGGCACGTGCATCTTTACATTAACAAAACATACAAAACTATGAAGAAAACGCTATTCTTCACTATGCTGGCTGCCGCCCTGGCGGGTGGGCAGGTGTTCGCTGACTTTATCCCCACCGCGGTGGACGGCTACAAAGAAAAGACGAGCTTTTCATACTACGGTGTGAGGGAGAACTCCGGCGAGGCAAAAGATGCTAATGTCACCGTTTCCGCTTCCGAACCCGGCTCCGACTTGAGCAACGCAAATGTGTATGGCGGCAGTGCCGGCACAGCGGCCGCCAACAACAAAATCACTATGAACGGTGGTCAGGTGAAGAGTTTGTACGGAGGCGATGGAAAAACCACTGTCTCCGGGAATACCGTTATCATGACCGGAGGCAAAGTTACTTCCCTCCTGAATGGCGGCCATTCCACCGCAAATAAAACGGAGCTTGTAACGCCGCTTGTTGAAAAGAACGTTGTCATTGTGGCGGGAGACTGTGAAATCACTGGCCAACTACACGGCGGGTATTCTTCGCACGGCGATGCCATGAACAACAAGGTCTATCTGGTGGGCAAAGGGGCCACTGCCACCATTGCTGATGCCCAGGGAAGCACGAGTAAATACGATGGCGGCAGCATCACGTTGAAGACGGTTTGCGCCGGAACTGGAGAGGGCACCCTCGCCAACAACTCCATAGACATCTACGGCACCGGCATTACCGCCTCTAGTCATGTGGAAGATATGCAGGTCCTCAACTTCCATATCTCGCAAAACCAGATTGGCGGAGAGGACAGCATGCTTACCCTCACCTCCTATGGCATGGTTCTCAACAATGTAACCATTGGCATCCAGGATGTGGATGTGCAGGCTTGGACCCCCGGCACCACGGTCACTCTGGTGCAGGCGAAGAAGGTTATCACGGGTATCGAAAGCGGCAAGGAGGTGGACATCATGCGAGACGACAAGGTGGTTGCCAAAGGCCAGCTGGTGCTCAGCAACGACGACAAGACGCTCTCGCTGAGCATTCCCGGCAGCGTGCCGGAGCCGACGACCGGCACGCTGGGCCTGCTGGCGCTGGCGGGTCTCTGCATCCGCCGCAGGAAGTAAGGTTTACCTTGCAGGTATTTTCCCCGCCCCGCTTGGCTTTGGGCCTTGCGGGGCGGTTTGATTGGTGGCGCAAGCGAAGGCGGTTAGTAGGCAAACCGACCCCGAATCCACCCCGCGCCAAGGCATGCCTACCAACCACACTTGTTACAACCAATGGCAATTCCGGATTAGGATTAGGATTAGGATTAGGATTAGGATTGGGAAATTGCGCCCCGCCCGATGGGGAGCGGCGCGATTTTTCTCGCCAAGGGGCGGGGCGGTGGAGTAGAATGGCGGGCACCAGATGGGCACGGAGCAGAACATCCTGGAGGTGGAGAACCTCTGCATGCACTTTGCCGCGGGGGGACACGGCGTCCTTTCCCGCGCCAAGGGTGTGATGAAGGCCGTGGACGGGGTGTCGCTGACCATCGCGGCGGGTGAGACGCTGGGGCTGGTGGGCGAGAGCGGATGCGGCAAGAGCACGCTGGCGCGCTGCATCCTGCGGCTGCTGGAGCCGACGTCCGGCAGCATCCGCCTGCTGGGGCGGGACATCACGCACCTGTCCACCGCGCGTCTGCGGCCGCTGCGCCGGCAGGTGCAGATGGTGTTCCAGGACCCGGCGGACTCGCTGAACCCGCGCATGGATGTGCGGGAGCTGGTGGCGGAGCCGCTGGAGGTGGCGCGTGTCGGCACGCGGGCATCGCGCGAGGCGCAGGTGCTGCGTCTGCTGGATTTGGTGGGGCTGCCCGCATCCGCAGCGGACAAGTTCCCGCACGAGTTCTCCGGCGGGCAGCGGCAGCGCATCGGCATTGCCCGCGCGCTGGTGCTGGAGCCCAAACTGCTGGTGCTGGACGAGCCGACCAGCTCGCTTGACGTGTCGGTGCAGGCGCAGGTACTCAACCTGCTGCTGGACGTTCAGGAGGAGCTTGGTCTGGCGTACCTGTTCATCTCGCACAACCTGGCGGTGGTGCGTCACATGTCGGACCGCGTGGGGGTGATGCACCTGGGCAGGATAGTTGAAACGGCGGATGCGGACGCCCTGTACAACGCGCCGCAGCACCCCTACACCCGCGAATTGCTGGCGGCCATCCCCACCACCCCTGCCCTGTCATGATTTTCCTGCGCCAGCTGATGAAACTGCGTCCCACCCCGCCGGGCGGGAAGGACATGACGCTGCTGGACCATTTGGAGGAGTTCCGGCGCACGTTGATCGCCATGCTGCTGGCGCTGCTGGCGGGCATGGCGCTCTGCTTCTGCTTCACGGACGAGGTGATGGACGTGCTCACGCGCCCCGTGAAACAGCTCGCCGTGCAGTACGAGGCCACCACCCTGCCCCGAGGCGTGGATGCGGCGGACTGGCGCACCGCGCGCCGCGCCGCGGAAATCATGCCCGCGCTGCCGCCGCGGGAGCGGGCGGTGTTCGCGGCGCAGCTCACCCCGCGGCAGCGCGAGCTGGCGGAGGCCGTTCCCCTGCTCCGCGCCGCGCGCGCCCTGCCGCCCGACAAGGCGGACAGCATGCTCCACACCCCGCTGCAGCGCGAGCTGCACGAAAGCGGCGCGGCGCTGACACCCGTGGACGACGCGCGCAGCGGCAGCCGCCTGATGGGAGCGTTCCAGCCGGGGGAGGCGTTCATGCTCTCGCTGAGCCTGGCGTTCTTCTGCGGGCTGATTGTGTCCTTCCCGGTGATGATGTACTTCCTGCTGCGCTTTGTGGTGCCGGGGCTTCTGGAGCATGAGCGGCGGCTGGTGTACAAGTGCCTAGCGTGGGGATTCCTGCTGTTCCTGGGGGGCTGCGCGTTCTCGTACTTCCTGGTGCTGCCGCGCGTGCTCTCCTTCTTCTTCAACTACTCGCAGGACATGGGGATAGCCAACGACTGGCGCATCGGCTACTACCTCACCTTCGCCGCCAAGCTCATCCTGGTGTTCGGGGTCATCTTCGAGCTGCCGGTCATCGTGGTGCCGCTCATCCGCCTGGGCGTGCTGTCGTACGGGCTCATGAAACGCACGCGGGCGTACGCGCTGGTGGGTTGCCTGTCGCTCGCGCTCATCCTGGCGCCCGCGCCGGACCCCGGAACCATGCTCATCATGGCGCTGCCCATGTACCTGCTCTACGAGCTGTGCATCCTCTTCGCCCGCAAGTGCGACAGAAAAAGCCCCGCTCACGAATGAGCGGGGCTTCGCCTAGTGTGTGTCAGGCTAGAACTCCAGTCTCTAACCTCTCTCTCAACGGCGAGACCGAAGGGGACCGTCCTGAACGCGGTGTGGGGCCTTTGTACTCGGCTTCAGATAGCCGTCTGGAGTGTACCGGTCAGGACTCTTCACTTTGACCCGCGGAGGCGGCGGACAATGCCGCGGGCGCGGTGGGGGAGGCGGCATCACCCGGCGGGGCGGCGGTGCGGGCCTGTACACGGGCAGATAGATGCCCGGATGCACGCAGTTGCGGTTGCCGGGGTTGGAAACACCGCTCACAACGACGCGCGCGGATGCATCCTGCGCCATGAAAGCCATGGCACCCAGCACCAGCAGAGACATCATTGGGAACTTGTGATTCATGAGATTCGCACCTCCTTTCACATGAACAGGCGCGCACCCGGGACCGTTTTATTTGCCTTTCTGAAAAAAGTTGGAAAAATGCCGGATACGCCCGCGCGGAGATTCTTCGCGCGCTTGCAATGGGAGATTGTTAGGTGTATAATGCGGAGTATGAGACGACCTTCCATACCGGGCTTGGTGCTGGCAGACGGCTGGCTGGCACCGTATCAGGGCGAGATACAGGCGCGCATGCGGCTGTACGATGCGCAGCTGCAGCGCATCTGCAAGCGCTGGGGCTCGCTGCTGGACTGCGCCAACGGCTTCACCCGCATGGGCTTCAACCGTGTGGCCTCCACGGGCGAGTGGGTCTACCGCGAGTGGGCGCCCGGCGCGCGCGAGCTCTACCTCATCGGCGATTTCAACAACTGGGACCGCACCGCCACTCCCATGCAGCGCAACCGCGACGGCGTGTGGAAGGTGAAGCTGCCGGCGGACGCCCTGCACCACGGCTCGCGCGTGAAGGTGCACGTCGTCGGCGCCGACCTGGAGCACCGCGACCGCATGCCCGCGTGGATCCGCTACACGCAGCAGGATGAAAGGACCTTCGACTACTGCGGCGTTATCTGGGAACCGGAGCAGCCCTACAAGTGGAAGCACACGCGCTGGACCCCCACCCGCGTGAAAACCCCGTTCATCTACGAGTGCCACATCGGCATGGCCGGCGAGGAGGAGCGCATCCACACCTACCGCGAGTTCGCCGACAACGTGCTGCCCCGCATCGCGGAGCTCGGCTACAACACCGTGCAGGTCATGGCCGTGCAAGAACACCCCTACTACGGCTCGTTCGGCTACCACGTGTCCTCGTTCTTCGCCCCCTGCAACCGCTTCGGCACGCCGGACGACCTGAAGCACCTCATCGACACCGCGCACGGGCTGGGAATCGCCGTGCTGCTGGACGTGGTGCACTCCCACGCCGTGAAGAACGTGGCGGAGGGGCTGAACAACTTCGACGGCAGCGGCGGACAGTACTTCAACGCGGGCGAGCGCGACAGCCGCCACCCCGATTGGGACAGCTGCCTATTCGACTACGGGCGCGACGAGGTGATCGAGTTCCTGCTGAGCAACCTGCGCTGGTGGCTGCAGGAGTTCAAGTTCGACGGCTTCCGCTTCGACGGCGTCACCAGCATGCTCTACTACCACCACGGGCACGAGCCGTTCACCGACCTGGGCTGCTACTTCAACACCAAGGTCAACACGGATGCCGTCACCTACCTGCAGCTGGCCGCCACCCTGGTGCAGCAAGCCCTGCCCGGCGCCTTCGCCATCGCGGAGGACATGAGCGGCATGCCCGGTCTCTGCCGCCCCGTGGACGAGGGCGGTTTCGGCTTCACCCACCGCCTCGCCATGGGCCTGCCGGACTACTGGATCAAGCTGCTCAAGGAGAAGAAGGACGAGGAATGGAGCGTGGGCGACATGTGGTACACCCTCACCAACCGCAGATACGGCGAGGCCAACATCGCCTACGCGGAAAGCCACGACCAGGCCCTGGTGGGCGACAAGACCATCGCCTTCCGCCTGATGGACGCGGAGATGTACACCCACATGAGCTGCAACACGCCGAGCATGGTCGTGGACCGCGGCATGGCGCTGCACAAGATGATCCGCCTGGCCACGCTGGCCGCCGGAGGCGAGGGCTGGCTCAACTTCATGGGCAACGAATTCGGCCACCCGGAGTGGATCGACTTCCCGCGCGAGGGCAACGGCAACTCCTACAAGTACTGCCGCCGCCAATGGAGCCTGGTGGACAACGAGCAGCTGCGCTACCGCTTCCTCAACGAGTTCGACAAGGCCATGCTGGAGCTGGCGCAGGATGCAGCCCTGCTCTCCGCGCCGCCCGCGCAGCCGCTCAACATGGACGAGAAGAACCAGGTGATGGCCTTCGAGCGCGCCGGACGCGTGTTCGTCTTCAACTGGAACGGCGAGCGCGCCATCCCGGACTACCTCCTGCCCGCGCCCTCCGCCGGCGAGTGGCGCGTGGCACTGGATTCCGACGACGCCCGCTTCGGCGGCTTCGGTCGACAAGACCACGGCGTGAACCACTTCACCGATAAGAACCGGCGCTTGTCGCTGTATCTCCTGCCGAGGACGGTGATGGTGCTGGAGCGGGTTTAGGCGATACAGGGGGCGTGTGATTTGGGATTGGGGATTATTGCCATCCCATAAAAATGCTCGGAGATGAGCAGCCCTTGGCGCTCATACGCCCCGCCGCAACGCGGCGGGACTCTCTTAGTTGTTAGTGCGGAGGGGGACAATCCCCACCCTTACGGGATGGGGCAAACTTTGTGTCGCCATCGGGATGGCTCCAAGTTAGCCGCGCCTATTGGCGCGGATGATTACAAGTTTCCTCTGGCAATATGCCAGAGGAAACATTTCGCCACGCGCCGACAGGCGCGCTCTATGTGAGCCATCCCGATGGCGATACAAGGTTAGCCCAGGCCGGAAGGCCTGGGGGTGTCCCCCTCCGCACTTACAACTAACGGAGTCCCGCCGAATGGCGGGGCGGATGAGCGCCAAGGATTGCATCTCTCCGAACGTTTTCCCGCTGCGTTGCAATGGGGTAGGTTACCCCCGGCAAAACAGTTGGAAAGTTAGGTTGCGCGGGGCATGCGGGATCCGTAGGATGGGCGCATGGACAAATACACATCCACCACCACGTTGGGCGACAGCGCGCGCTGCCGCACCGTTTTCACCGCCAGCGGCAGCACGTTCACCACGGATTTGGATTGCAGCCAGGGCGGGCTGGGGGAGAACCCCGTTCCCGCAGCCATGCTGGCCGCCACCGCGGCATCCTGCATGCTCAGCATGATTGCCTTCAAGGGCAGGCAGAAGGGATTCGAGACGAAGGGAATCTGCATCTCCGCAGGAGTGGAGCACGATGCCAACGGCATCTCCGCCCTGCTCTTCGATATCCACGTGCCCATGCCGCAGACCGAGGAGACCAAGCGCCTGCTGGAGAGCTGCGTGAAGTCGTGTCCCGTGGGGCGCGCCATCTCGGAAAGCGTGGAAAAGCGCTTCACCTGGCACTGGACCACGTGGATGGACTGACCCCGGGGCATGCCCGATTTCCCGCTTGACTGACGCGGGGGACGGGTGCAGAATGGGTGCAACAAAATTGGAATCATTATCATGAAAATTGCATCCATCGTTGCCACGGGCATGCTTCTCGGCATGCCGGCCGTAGCCCAGGAAACCGCAGCCCCGGCAGAGGCGCCCGCCGCACCCGCGGCGGAGGCCGCCACGCCGGAGGCGCAGCACACCGCGTTCGTGAAGGAGCTCATCGCCAACGTCAACAGCCTCACGGAAACCCTCAAGGGCATCAGCGACACCGCCACCGCGGATGCCGCCGCTCCCAAGGTGACGGAGCTGGTGGCGCACAACAAGGAGCTGATGCAGGCCTCCAAGAACCTGCCTCAGCTCACGCCGGATGCCGCGGCGGCGCAGCGCGCGCTGTTTGCGCAGCAGGCCAAGCCCGCCATGGCGGAGCTCCGCGCCGCGCTCACGGCGGTGGTCACCAAGGAATGCTACGGGTCGGACGCCCTGCTGCAGGCCCTGGCTCCCATCATCCACTGACGCGGCGAGCGGGCGGCGCCTTGCACCTAATTCTTGCCAAGCGGTCGGGAATGTCATAAAATGGAAGGCGCTATGATGAGAACCCCGCTCCTTGTCGTCCTGGCTGCCGTGGGCCTGACCGCCTGCCAGCAGACCGTGACGGAATTCGACCCGCAGGCGGACGCGCGCGCCCGCCTGAAGGAGACGCACAAGCTGGGCCGCTACCTGGCCCTGCCCGGCCAGGCCATCACCGAGGCCAGGGATTCCGACCCGGACGCCGCGTTCGACCGCCAGGCGGCGGAATACGCACGCAACCGCCAGGGCGCCGCTCCCGGCGGGGATGCGGGATTCCAGCCCCCCGCCCTGGATCCCACGCCCGGCGCCAACCAGCAGCAGCGCACCCAGGTGAACATACCGGAGCCGGCGGCCCAGCAGCCCGCTCCCGCGCCTGAGCCCGCCTACGTCACCCCCGCGCCGCCCGCCGCGCTTCCGCCCGTGCAGAACAAGCCCACGGTGAGCCTGCCGCCCGCGCACCCCACGGGCCAGCTGGACTACACCGTGTCCATCACCAACAAGACCTCCGGGCAGCTCTTCATCGAGGCGCAGGACTCCGCCGGCACCATTTACCCGTGCGGGCCCATGACGCCCAACAAGACGTGGAACACGCCGTTCACCAAGGCGGAGCCCATCAAGTGGCCCATCGTGGTGGTGGTGCGCGACCCCGACCAGCCGGGCGCGCCGGAAATCCGCCGCTACCGCGTGAACACGCCCGTGGACTACTCCAACCGCACGCTCAACATCTCCATCGTCCCCGGCGGGCGCTATGAGGTGCGCCTGGACAACCAGCTCTTCTACGTCTCCAACGTGGAATCCTGATGAAAGCCCTGCCCATCATCCTTGCGGCGTGCTCGCTGCTGCACGCGGAGGTGACGCTGGATCCCATCTACGCGGACCACATGGTGCTGCAGCAGGGCAAGCCCGTCATCGTGGCGGGCACCACCACGCGCGTGGACCGCGACATCACGGTCATCTTCAACGGCAAGCGCGCCAAGGCGTTCATCCACAAAAACCGCTGGCAGGCGGAGCTGCCGCCCATGCAGGCCAGCGCGCGCCCGCACGACCTCACCGTGGAGCAGGGCGCGGACCGCGCGAAAATCACGGATGTGCTGGTGGGCGAGGTGTGGATTGCCGCCGGGCAGTCCAACATGCTCTTCCGCGTGGACGAGACGGACAACGCCAAGGAGATACTGGCGGCGGCCAACAACCCGCTGCTGCGCGTGCGGCACAGCGAGCCGCGCCCGTACATGGGCAAGAAGCCCTTTCCCGAAAGCGAGCTGAAGCTGCTGGAGGAGGACCGCATGTTCGAGGGCCAGTGGGCGGTGAGCAGTCCCAAGACCATCGAGCGCGCGTCCGCCGTGGGCTACCTTTTCGCCAGCCGCCTGCAGAAGGCGCTCGGCGTGCCC
>JAKSOT010000007.1 GCA_024405455.1 Akkermansia sp.
CAGGGCGTCGATGTTCCCGCAGCGCAGCGGCACCACGCGCCCGCCGCCCGTCTTGGATGTAGTGGGACGCACCACCACGCGCTGATTCTGCCAGTCGATGTCGCGTTCAGGATCAATCCGGCTCACCTCCGTGGGTCGTATGCCGCAGTACAGCATCAGGTGCAGCGACAGCTGCATGTCCTCATGTTCCGGCAGCTGCGCCGCCGCTTCCAGACGCTCCACTTCCTCGATGCTCAGCGGCTCTACTGGCTTCTCCACCACATCCGGCACCTCCACCCGTGACACCGGGTTGGCATCGCACCAATCATGCCGTATCGCCGTGGAAAACACCCCGCTCATGATGGCGCGAGCCTTCCTGTACTGCGCCGCACTCCCGCCGAACGCCGTTTCCAAATACCGCCGACAATCCTCCGACGTGATGCTCCGCATCCGCCGCTCCGCCAGCCCCGGAATCAGCTTCATCATCCGCTTGCATAGATACCTGAAATCCACAATCGACCGCGCCCGCAATCCCTTCCGCTTCCTATCCTCCAGCGCCGTTTCCACCGCCTTCGCAAACGTCACCGTCCTTTCCCGCTTCCTCATCTCCTCCGCCCCCAGCCGCACGCACTCCCGCGCCCGCCTAACTCGTCCCCGCCCGCACTCCAATGCCTCCTTGGCCACCAACGCCGCCTCCAGCACATCTATTCCTGTTGACCGCAACACTTCCAGTGCGGCGCAATCGATTTCGTTAATCTCTTTCGTCTTCATGGCTTCCGTATTCGGTATGGGTAGTCAAGCAGTTTTTGAAAAATTCTTCAATGGCTCGGCAGTAAGCCGCATAAGGCTACCGCATGTGGGCAGCCAAGGCGTGATAGGGCTGTTCGGGGCGTAGTGTAGCACGCGATAACATTTGAAGCCATGCCGTTTGGCGGGTGTCTCATACCCATACCGAAGGAGTATTATTCTTGCATGATGCGCATGCTTCATGATTTTCTGGCGCAACGAATGATACCAACCCTTTTTTGCCTTCGTGGAGGAAAAGAAATTTCTTTGCTTCAAAAACAAGATTTAAGTTATCTGGGAGTGGAATCGATTCTAGTTGAATCTGCATATGATGTGACGTTTGATTCGGGATGGGATTGGAATTCCATCCCCTTGAGAAAGTCAGAGCTCGCGATGCCTGTGAGGCGATTACCTGCTGAAGCTTTCCATTTTGTAGATAGCTATGTATACAAACTGGATCGGGCAACGTTCGGAGATTGCACGAAAAGATGGGGGGTGATAGCCCTGCCAGGAGCAAAAGTCTTGTTAACGGGTTTCTCACGGCAACGTTTCCATTTGGCAACTTTGGTTCCCCGTAATCCTTTAAAGATCCGACGCGAGAAAATCATTCTATGTCCTGAACCATATCCAAATGGAACATATGGGGACATACTCAATGTCACGCTGCCTCGTTTGTGTAGGATTCTACGTGCCATGCCCGATGCAGAAAAAAAAGAAGCATGCGTGGCGATGCCTTTCAAGTTGGAGGTCGCGCACCAATTGGTAGAGCTTTTGGGTATTCCAAGGGAGCGGCACATCAACACACTTACAGATTGCTTTGGACTAACGCGTGATGGCTGGGCGTACACTTGCAACACACCTCTTAAAATTATGGTAGGTAAGGGTGATTACGAGTACATGCGCAATCGGCTGTTTCCCGAATACAGGAACAAAGGACATAAGCGCATCTATGTACAACGTCAAGGAAGACGCAAAATTCTTCAGGAAAGAGAATACTTACATTCTCTATTGGACATGGGTTTCGAAGTGTTCGACGATCGCCCTCGCAGCATTGAAGAGCAGATGGAGTTTTTCAATGGGGCAGAAATCATTGTGGCTGCACACGGCGCAGGCATGGCAAATATGTTGTGGGCGAACCCGGATGTCAGCATAGTGGAAGTACGAGATGCAGGATGGTGGATGAACTGTTTCCGCCTGTGGTCGCTTTATAATGGGGCACAGCATGAGTTATTGGTAGACTGGAGCAGGTTTTCCGAACCCACTTGGAACATTTCATGTATCTCATCAGATTTAAATGTTAATATCCACGGACTATTGCGCGTGACTCAAAAGATGCTTGCCAGCAAATAGGGTGCTCAAGCAATAGCTAGCCATGGACATGTACGAGGAAGGTACATACCGGGCACGTTGATTTGACTCTCGCTACGCAGCACTCTTCCTCTTGCGGGAGTAACCCACATCGCCAATAATTTGACGATTGAAGGCATCCTCGGCGAGAACGTGCAGAAGGGCGCGCCCATGACCATCAAGGGCGGCAGCGTGCTGCGGCTCACGGCGATCCCGGGCAGACCGTGGTGATTGAGGAAGACTCTTTCGCCTACACCTTCGACATCACCAACGTCCAGGACGTGCAGCTCTCCGGCAACTGCCTGACCATCGACCTCTCCAGCATGTACCCAAAGTTCAAGGACATGGGCGAGAGCTTCGACTGGCTGGGTATCGCCCTCGGCAGCGGCGACCACGCTCCCACCATTGACGAGAATCTGGAGGTGGGGGTGCAGACCCTCCCGAACCAGCGCGCTCGCGGCTACGTGGGCTGGGGCGGCACCTTCGTCACCGTTCCCGAACACGGCGAAAACGTCGGCCCGGTGATCTACTTCCACATGTACGAGGTCCCCGAACCCACCACCAGCACACTTTCCCTGCTGGCGTTGGCGGCTCTCGCCACCCGCCGCAGGAGGACGCGGTGAGAGGTAGAACAGGCCAATAACAGCGTGGGGCAAAAAATGTTAGATTTTTTTGCAAACAATTAGTCGATAGACTATTGCATGCGATATTACTGTATTACATAATAAAAAAGTTCTTGCACGAAGTTTGAGGTCGTGTTAGAAAGGAGGGTGCTTCACGTTTATAGCCGCCCAACAGTTGGGCAGCGGCGTGGGAGAAAATAGTAAACTATATCTGTAATTATGGCTATATTATTACAAGTAGACAATCCGCAAACGTTTCTTAGTACGATTTATGCGGATATCAATAATGCGTCCATCGATACTTGGAAGTATGACAATGAGGGGGATTTTACCCACTCAGCAAAACAGTGGTTCAAGAAAGCATGGCATAGGCCTGAGCCGATTAATCCTCGTTTGCATAATATTTATAACATGTGTTTTAAATATGTTCTGTTTGATGGAGACGCGTATGACCATGAAATATACGGAATCTATCATGGCCGCTTTGCAGAAATGTTAATCAGGCATTACCCGAATGATGTTAAGGCTTTGCGACTCACGCCGCTTCCGTTGCCAGGCCGTGACGTCGTTTGATTTTCCCTGCTGCAACCATTCACGATGAATATAATGCATGATTTGATTATACTTGCATGCTTGGAATGGGACTGGGGTCTCGTCCCCGCCATTTGCAGTGCCGGAGCTGCTGTCGCAAGCGCGGTGGCGGCTTGGTTCAGCTTCGAATTGTCCCGAAATCAAAGGGAAGAAGAACTTCATGAAAAGCTAAACGAAATAATCAAGCTGTCGCTTATGTACCCTCATGTCGAAGATGCGGTGTATATAGAGACCTGGCCGGAACAATGGAGAAAATACCACAGCAACGAAAAGCGTAAAGAGCTTACAGAAGAACAGTGCAAAAAGTTGCTTCAGTATGATTATTTTGCAGATGTTGTTTTCAACTTTCTTTCACACCTTTATTCATTCTACAAAAAGGACAAGAATAAAATTGATAATTTTGTCAACGTGAAAGATTGGGTAAGACTTCACCGTGGGCACTGGGAAATGCATATGGATGATTACGAAAATGTCGATAGTTACGACAAAGGATTCAAGGATTTCATAAACGATTACCTAATATGAAAAAGATAGCCATTATCATAAAAAGTGAGGCAAACGACCTTCCTGGGGTCGCGCATGATGAGAGAAATTTTTGTAACTTCTTAAAGTCCCATTATGGTGGGGCATGGAAGGATTGCGAATTCCACACTATTTCAACTCCGCCAGAACACCGTTCTTCAAACGCATATTTATGCACAGAACTGTCAACCATTCAAAATAGCAACTACGAATACGCGATAGTTCTATATTCAGGACACGGCGGTCTCAACAAAGATGAACAACTCATCATATATCCAGACAATGGGCTTGCTGTTGAAGCCGAGATCCTCTGTGATCTTGCCCCAAAACAGTTGACAATTTTCGACTGTTGCAGGGCATTAGAAAAAGAACCTGAAATGATAAAAGAAGCTGCGGACGCTGCTCAATGTTATAATCCCATTGCTCGTTCGAGGTATGAAAACCTTGTAAAAAAAGCTCTGCCGCAGCAGAATTTCCTTTTTGCATGCGGAATAGATGAATGTGCCCAAGATACGTCAAAAGGGGCCCTATATTTAAACGAATTGTTTAAGGCGGGTAAAATATTCACAGGACCGATGAGGTGGAAAACTGTCCGTGAAGCACATGAACTTGCTGCTAAATATGTTAGTCTGAAGAGTTTGGGACAGCAACATCCAGATTGCCTTATTCCAAAGATACCCAGAGAGTACTCACTACCCTTTTCCATCAACCCCTGGGTTTAGGTTGGCGTGTATCCGCCCTGTCATGCGCCCGTCTGCGCGCGATGCGCTTCCGTTTTCGCCTCGTGGGCCTTCGCTGAGGCAGGCCACGAGACGGGGCGGCGAATTGGCGCTTCACTGCGCATGAAGAAGAAGTATTGTGGCGATAGACGCGCTTATTTGGATATCCTAATCATAATCCTCATCCTAATCCTAATTGCCGCCTTTGCCCTGTATGGGTGAAGGCGGTGGTTAGTCTTTCTTTAGCCGCAGCATTGTGTATGCCAAGGCTAGGTTGGTGGCGCCGATTAGGACGAAGGCTAGGAGGTGTGGGGTGAAGATATCGGCGAAGGAGTAGGCTTTGAGGAAGATGCCGCGGGTGGCGGTGAAGAGGTAGTAGAGGGGGTCGACGGTGGCGATGTATTGGAGGAGGGAGGGCATGTTTTCCACGGGGGAGACGAAGCCTGAGATGAGGAGGGCGGGGATGATGAAGCAGAACATGCCGATGTAGGCTTGCTGCTGGGTGGAGCAGCAGGATGAGATGGCGCATCCGATTCCGGCCAGGGCCATGGAGTACATGCCGACGACCACAAACAAGGCGGGGATGGAGCCGTGCAGGGGCACGCCGAAGCCCAGGCGTGCAATGAGCAGGATGATGACGGCTTGCCCCAAGACGATGAGCACGGCGGGGACGGTCTTGCCGATGAGCAGCTCGAAGCGGCTCATGGGGGTGACGCAGAGCTGCTCGTAGGTTCCGGCCTCGCGCTCCTTGGCGATGGACATGCAGGAGATGTTGAGCGTGGTGAGCATGCCGAGCAGTCCGAAGAGGCACGGCAGGAGGAACCATTTGGGGTCGAGCGCGGGGTTGTAGAGGTTCCGCACGGCGGGCGCGGCGGCGTTGACGGCGGCACCGTTCCGCTCGGCGGTCATCTGCGCGGCAATGGAGGTGATGTACCCGGCGGCAATCTGCGAGCTGTTGGAGCGGCGTCCGTCGCAAATCACCTGCACGGCGGCGTTCTCTCCGCGGGCGAGTCGGCGCGAGAAGTCGGCGGGGATGTGCACGCCGACCATGACGTCCTGCGAGTCGATGCATTCGCGGAGCTGCGCGGCGCCGTCGGCGCGCACGGTACGCGTGATGTACGGGGCGGCCTGGATGCGCTGCACCAGCTCCAGGGATGCGGCGCCGCCGTCCTCGTTGAGGATGGCGGTGGGGCAGTCTGTGACATCCATGGTGACCATGAAGGGGAAGAGCAGACACTGCATGACGACGGGGAAGATGAGCACCATGATGTTGCGCGGGGTGCGGAACTGCTCCTGCAGCTCCTTTCGGATAAGCGCGAGGATGTGGACGAGGATGCTCATTGGTCGAGACGCTTGGGGGTGGCGAGGAAGACGAGGCCGAGCCAGAAGACGGCGGAGACGGCGAGCGCGACGGTGTTGAACCACATCACGGATGGCACCACGCCGGCCTGGAAGAGCGAGGTGAGGCAGCGGGAGAGGTACCGCGCGGGGATGAGGTAGCTCACCGCCTGAATCCACTGCGGCATGCTGGAGAGCTCGAAGATGAACCCGGAGAGCAGGATGGTGGGCAGGATGGACGCCTGCAGCGAGATGAGCGAGGCGGTGTACTGGTTGCGCACCAGTGTGGAGATGAGCAGCCCGAACGCCAGCACGCTGAACAGCATGAGCCCGGCCTCCGCAAACACCATCCAGAGCGGCCCGCGCACCGGCACGTGGAAGATGAGCGTGGTGCTGAGCAGGCAGATGCCCATGGCGCCCATGCCCAGCACGAAGTACGGGATGAGCTTGGAGAGGATGAACTCCGTGCGCGAGGCGGAGGACGCCAGGATGGCCTCCATGGTGCCGCGCTCCCACTCGCGCGCCACCACCATGGCCGTGAGGAACGTGGCGATGAACGACATCACCACGCCGATGGACGCGGGCAGCACGTAGTTGCGGCTCACGGCGGCCTGGTTGAAGCGGTACGAGGGCTGCACGGCGATGCCGCCCGCGTGCCCGCGCTCCTGCGCCCACGCGGCGTACACGCTCTGCACGTACAGGTTGGTGAAGTTGGCGGTGTTGGGCACGGTGCCGTCGCTCACCAGCAGCATGCGCGCCCCGGCCCCGCTCTCCACCCCGCGCGAGAAGTCGTCGGGGATGACGAGCACGGCGTTGACGTCGCCGCGGTGGAGCATCCGCATGGCGTCGTCGTGCCCGGCGGCGCGAGTGCAGTGGAAGTTGGGGGAGCCGGTGAGGCGCTCCACCAAGCTGTGCGCGGCGGGCGCCTCGTCCTGCAGCACCAGCGCCACCGAGGTGTACGAGGAATCGAAGTTGATGCAGTACCCGAAGAGCAAAATCATCAGCACCGGGATGACGAAGGCCAGGATGATGCTCGACGGATCCTTCAAGATCTGCCTGCTCTCCTTCATGACGAGTGCAGCGAGGCGGTTCACGATGCATCTCCTTTCCCGATGCGGATGTAGTGGATGAAGGCGTCCTCCATGGAGGGCTCCGGCAGCTCCGGCGTGGCCACGGCGGCCTTGAGCTCCTCCGGGCTGCCGTGGGCGATGACCTTGCCGCTGTTCATGATGACCATGCGGTGCAGGTACTGCGCCTCGTCCATGAAGTGGGTGGTGACGATGATGGTGACGCCGCGCGCGGACATCTCGTTGATTTCCTCCCAGAACGCGCGGCGGGCGAAGGGGTCCACGCCGGAGGTCGGCTCGTCCAGGAACAGGAACTCGGGGTCGTGCAGCGTGGCGCATGCCATGGAGAGGCGCTGCTTCACGCCGAGCGGCAGGGCGCCCGCGTTGCGCCGCAGGTAGGGGGAAAGCGTGTAGCGGTCGATGGCGCGGGCGATGCGCTCCTCCTTGTATCTGCCCTTGAGGTTGTACACGGTGGCGAAGAACTGCAGGTTCTGCAGCACGGAGTTGTCCGAGTACAGCGAGAACTTCTGCGCCATGTAGCCGATGTGTTCACGTGCCTTGCGGGGGTCCTTGCGGAGGTCGATGCCCAGGATTTCCGCCTTGCCGTCGGACGGCGTGATGAGGCCGCACATCATGCGGAAGGCGGTGGTCTTTCCCGCGCCGTTGGCGCCGAGCAGGCCGAAAATCTCCCCGCGCTTCACGTTGATGGTCAGGTGGTCGGTGGCCACGAAATCGCCGAAGCGCTTGGTCAGGCCGTCCGTGACGATGACGCCGTCCGAGGTGGCATCGTGGATGGGCAGCGGCGGGTCGGGCTCGCGGTGCTCGGCCTTCTGCACGCTGCCGCCGAGCAGGTTGATGAACGCCTCCTCGAAGTTGGGCTCCACGTGCGCCGCGCCCTCCGGCAGGGCATCCGCGGATGCGCCCGCGCGCAGCATGAACCGCACGTTCGCGCCCTCGATCATGGCGTCCATCACATCGTCGCGCGCCTGCATCTGCCGCAGTACGGAAAGGCGGTTCCGCGCGCCCGCATGCAGGGAGAACACGCGCCCGCGCAAGTCCGCCAGGATGCCGTCCGGCGGGCCGAGGTAGTGCACGCGGCCCTCGTGCAGGATGCAGACGCGGTCGCACTTGGCGGCCTCGTCCAGATACGCGGTGGCCCAGACGATGCCGCGGCCCGCGCCGCGCGCGCGCTCCACGAGCTTCCACAAATCGCGGCGGGAGAGCGGGTCCACGCCCACGCCGGGCTCGTCCAGCAGCATGAGCTCCGGGGAGCCGAACATGGCGCAGATGAGCGCGAGCTTCTGCTTCATGCCGCCGGAGAGCTTGCCCGCCGGGCGCGGGCGGAAGCGCGAGAGCCCCGCGGCCTCCAGCAGCTCCTCGCCCTGGGTGGCGGCATCCGACCGGGAGATGCCGTGGAGGGCGGCGTAGAGCATGAGGTTCTGCTCGATGGAAAGGTCCTCGTACAGGCTGAAGCGCTGGGTCATGTATCCCACGCGGCGGCTGAGCGCGGCGTGGTCGGCGATGGGGTCGCCGCCCAGGATGGAGATGTTTCCGGAAGCGGCCTTGAGCACGCCTGCCATCACGCGCATGAGGGTGGTCTTGCCGGCGCCGTCGGGGCCGATGAGCCCCAGGATTTCGCCGGGCCGCACGTCAAGCGACACCCCGGCGAGGGCTTCCGTGTCCTCCCCCTTGAAGCGGTAGTGCAGGTCTGAAATTTCCGCCAGCATGGCGCGGAGGGGCTAGTCCTGTGCAGGCAGGTGCACGCTCACGGGCGCGCCCTGGTTGAGCTTGCCCCCGGGGTCCTGCACCACGATGCGGAGGCGGTACACGAGCGTGGTGCGGATGTCCGCGGTCTCCACGGTCTTGGGGGTGAACTCCGCCTGCGGCGAGATGAAGCCCACCGTGCCGGTGTACGACCCGCCGCCGTCCGTGGTGACGGTCACCTGCATGTTGGGCTGCACGCGCTCCAGCAGGGCTTCGTCGATGTAGGCGCGCACCCACACGGGGTTGCGCAGCGAGATGCCCAGCACGGGCGTGCCCGCGGAGAGCATGGTGCCGGGTTCCACCGTGCGGGTCATCACGATGCCGTCGGACGGGCACGGCATGTCGGTGTCGGCGAGGTTGAGGCGGGCCTGCTCCAGCTGGGCGTCTGCTGCGCGGGAGCGTGCGCGTGCCTCCTCCACGGCCACGACGGCGGCGGAGTAGTTGGCCTTGGCGAGGTCGATTTCCTCCTGTCGGAACCCGCGCACCGCCTGGTCGTACTTGGCGCGCGCTGCGGCCACGGTGGAGAGCTGGCTGGTGAAGGCGTTTTCAGCGGCGTCGTACATCTGCTGCGACACCGCGCCGTTGCCGATGAGCCCCTTCATGCGGTCGTAGTCCTTCTTGGCGTTCTCCAGCACGGGGATCTGGGCTTCCAGCGCGGCCTTGGCCTGGTCGATTTCCTCCTGGCGGTACCCGGCGAGGTGCAGGTCCAGGTTGGCCTTGGCGGCGTTGGCCTGCTGCTCCGCGGCGGCGATGGCGGTGCGGGCGATTTCCGCATTGGCCTCCGCCTGGTGCACGGCGATGCGGTACGGCTCGGGGTCGATGCGGCCGAGGATGTCGCCCTTCTTCACGCGGTCGCCCTCGTCCACGGCGAGTTCCGCCAGTCTGCCGCCCACGCGGAAGGAGGTGTTGACGCTGCGGATGTCCACGTTGCCGCTCAGGACGATTTCCCGCGGTGTTTCCGTGCCGCCGGATGCGTACCAGACGCCGCCCGCGGCGAGCGCGACGATAACGGCGGGTATGATGATTCTCTTCATGGTGTGGGGTGTGTTATTTTTTGATCATGATGCCCTGCAGTGCCCAGTCCAGGCGTTGCAGAGCGGATTTTTCGTCCGCCGCGCCCTCCATCACCTGGAAGAACCCGGCGTCCTCGGGAAGCCCCTCCTCCGGCATCAGCTGGTAGAGCAGGCAGGGAAAGTTGATGGCTCCGAAAAGGTACAGCATCACGCGCTCCACCGGCTCCCGCACGATGTAGCCCTCGCGCTGCGCGTCCGCTATGGCCTCGCTCAGCCAGCTCATGTGCGTCAGGCGCGCCGCGTGCAGCAGGTGCTGCACATTCTCCTGGCTGCGGCTCGCGTCGATGATGAGCTGCATCATCACCGCCGCGTTCTCATGGAAGAAATGCGCGGACGCGTGCAGCTCCGCGCGCAGGCGCTCCAGCGCGTTCCCGCCCGCCCGGCGGCGGCTCTCCACCGCCGCCTTCAGCGGCTCGTACCACTCCGCCAGCAGGCGGTCTGCAAACTCGCCCAGCGTGCGGAAGTGCGTGGTGAACGTTCCGGGGCTCACTCCCGCCTCCGCGCAGATGCCGCGCACGCTCAAGCCGCGAACGCCCCCGCGCATCAGCCATTTGCGCCCTATCTCCAAAAGCTCGTCTTCTGCTGTCCTTTTCATATCTTCCGTACAGGTGAACGGATGAACCGTACACCTGTACGGCGCACGGGTCAAGCGAATTTGTGTCAAATATTGCCAGAATTGGACAATTTATGTACAAACGGCAGGATTTGTCTACAAATTGTCCACTTTTGGGGCGAATCGGCTCAAATTTTGCAAAATTCGCATGCAAATCGGCTCATTTTTGACAAAATCAGGTCGATTTGGTGCCGAAAATGAGCCGATTCGCCCAAAGTGGACTTCTGAACAACCCGCCCACCGCCCAATCTGCGGCTAATCATCGGCTAATTAGCCGAATGATGGCGCAATTTTGCACTCCAAGGCAGCGTTTCACCATGTGAGAGTTCTTGACAAAATCGGCGTGGCGTGTTACGCTCCGCGCGCTCCCAAGGAGGGAGGAAAACAGCCATGAAATACAGGGACGAAGCGAAGGACGAGGTGCGCAAGGCGCTGATGCAGGTGCCGTTTGCCGCAGGTTGCGAGGTGACGGAGGACACGCATGAAGGCTTTCTGGTGCGGTATGAATTGAAGGACGGCACGCAGCGCGTGCTGGAGGCGGTGGTGCTGGGGCAGGCCTACCCGGCGGTGACGCTGCGCGCCATCCAGTCCAAGGGCGAGTGGCGCGGCGAACCCCTGGTGGTGGCGCCGTTCATCTCCCCGGAGACCATGCAGCTCTGCGCGCAGCACCGGGTGAGCTGCCTGGACCTGGCGGGCAACTGCCGCATCTGCTTCGGCAACGTCTACATTGCCGAGGGCGGGCACCGCAACACCGCGGTCCGCAAGCAGCGCCGCCCCGCCGTGTTCAGCCCCAACACGCCCATCTCCTCCGCCATCCTGCGCCGCCTGGTGCATGACGTGGACAAGCCCTGGAAGCTCAAGTACCTCTCGGAGGCACTCGGCTGCAGCATCGGCCTGGTCCACAAGGTGAAGAGCTTCCTGTGCAACCAGCTGTGGGCGGAAACCACCAGGGACGGCGTCCGCATCACCAACGTGCCCGGGCTCATGCAGGCCTGGGCGCGCGAGTACGCCGCCGCCCCGCAGGGCATCCGCCGCTTCCGCACCGACATGACGCCCGACCAGCTGGAGTGGCGCGTGAACGAGGTGCGCAGCCGCAACGGCATCCGCTGCTGGTTCACCGCTGCCAGCGCCGCCGCGCACTACACCGACGCCCCGCGCCCGGAGGTCTTCCACGGCCACATCCACCCCTTCCGCGTGAACGACTTTGCCCGCGAGTGCGGCCTCACCGAGGTGGCCGAGGGCGGCAACGTGGTCCTCCACCTCATCGAGCAGAACTCCATCCTGGCAGATGCCGTGGAAATCAACGGCTCGCTGCTCGTCTCCCCCGTCCAGATGTACCTGGATGCCGACGACGAGCCCACCCGCACCCTCGCCCTGCGCCTGGTGACGAAAAAGTAGCCGCGCCGCGGGGCTCGCCCGTTCACAGCACGGGGGAGAGGAGCCGGCAGAGGCGGGACGCCACGCGCACGGCCCAGCGGGAGTTCTCCCATGCATCCGCGGTGAGCGGCACGCAGCGTGCCATGTCGTCCTCCAGCATGGCGGCCACGCGCGCGTTCATCTCCGTCCCCGCCATGAGCATGGTGAGCTCGAAGTTGAGGCGCAGCGAGCGCTCGTCCAGGTTGGCGGAACCGACGCTGCAGAGCCCGCGGTCCATGACGGTGACCTTCTCGTGCAGCACGCCGGGAGTGTAGGCCAGCATCTTGACGCCGCAGGATATCAACTCTTTCTGGAAGGTGAGCAGGGCCAGGTTGGCCAGCGGGTTGTCGCTCTTCCGCGGCACCAGTATGCGCACGTCCACCCCGCGCAAGGCCGCGGCCAGCAGGGCGGCGTACACCGCCTCCGACGGTACGAAGTACGGCGTGGTGATCCACAGGCGCTCCGTGGCGTGGGCTGCCATCTCCTGCACCAGCAGGTGCCAGTAGCTCGCCGCCCCGTCGTTGGGGCCGGAGGGAACGAGCTGGCAGGGGTGCGTTCCGGCGGGCTGGGGCTGCACCTGCACCCTGGCGGCGATATTCTCCCCGGTGGCGCGGTGCCAGTCTCGCATGAAGCTCTGCATGGTCTGGCACACGGCGGGGCCTCGGAGGCCGATGAAGGTGTCTCTCCAGTACTCGCTGCGGGCTCGGCGCTTCCGTCTCCTGCTGCGCCAGTATTCCAGGCCGATGTTGAGGCTGCCCATGTAGGCGAGTTGCCCGTCCACCACCACGAGTTTGCGGTGGTTGCGGAAATTGACGCGCAGGATGGAGGAGAGCCAGAAGCGCTTGCCGTTGAAAGGAGCCACGTGAACCCCGGCGGCGCGCAGCGTGCCAAGGTAGCCCCGAGCCAGCTTCATGGAGCCTATCTCATCATAAATCACATACACGTCCAGCCCCGCTCGCGCGCGCTCCACCAGCACATCGCGCAGCTTTTCGCCCACCTTGTCGTTGCGGATGATGTAGAACTCCACCAGCACGAAACGCCGCGCCCCGCGGATGGCCCGCTCCAGCTCGGGATAGGTGTCGTTGCCGTCGCGCAGGAGCTCCACGGCATTGCCTCCGACCAGGCCGCTATCGCAGCATTTTTGCATGGTGCGTATGATGGAGGCGCCCTCCAACAGGTGGGGGGCAAGTGCAGACTCCAGGGATTCCGCGCCGCAATCCCTCATCTCGCGCTTCGTGCGGCGCTCGATGCTCCGCACGCCGAACACCAGGTAGAGCGGCACGGCCACCACAGGAACCGTCATCAGGCATATCATCCACGCAATAGTGCCCTGGGTGGAGCGCGTGTGCATCAGCGAGTGCAGCGCCAGCGGCAACGCCACGCACACGTACAGGACGAACAGCGCGGCGGACCATGTGACGGTTGCCCCCGTGGTGAGTGCCAGGGTGGTTGTCAGTGCGAGAATCACGGCTTGGGTTGGGTTTGCGGCTGCTCGGCGGCGTGGGTGAGCTTGTCGTTCAGGCCGAACTTCCACTTCAGATCCTGCAGGGTGCCGTAGAGCTTGATGTCGACCACGAATTTGGAGAGGAAGGTGAGGGGAGCAATCATGACGCTGGGCACGCTGGAGAGCTTGGGCCACATGTCACCCTGCACGGCCATGGAGTCAAGGTCCAGGTCCAGGTTGGCGTTGACGGTGAGGTTGGTTCCCATGGCTTTCATGGTGCGGGATCTCATGTGGCCGCCCTGTATGGTGAAGGAGATATATGCATCCTGGATATCGTACGCGAAGAAGTGGTTCATGAAGGGCAGCTGGCCGGCGGTGTCGCCGATGCCCTTGACGACTTTTTTGGGGGATGAGAAGACGGCGTTGATGCAGCGGCGGAAGAGTCCCGGCGTGGCTTCCTTTCCGGTTGCGCTTTCCTTGAGCTTGAAGAAGTGACCGGGAAGGTCTGAAATGAAGTCGCTGATAGGCGAGAAGATGCCCAGTTGCATCAGGTCGCCGTTCTCAATCTTGGCCTCCCCGTACGCCTGCAAATCCCGCAGGTCGGTGGAGGGGGAGCGGAAGCGTATCTGGCCCCTGCAGATGGCGGTGTTCTGCTCCTTGCCGTAGGCGGCCGCGAGTTTCTGCAAATCCGCGCAGTCCAGGTTCGCATAACCATCCACGGAGGAGGATTTTCCGGTGATTCCGATTTTGACGGCGGCATCCAGCGCGCCGCCGCAGCATTTGCCGTTGATGCGGTCCACGGTCACGAAGTCGTCCGTCAGGTCCACGAAGGCGGAGAAGCGGTCCAGCGGCAGGTCCGTTCCCAGGAAGTGGTACGCGGCGGGCTTGTCGGTGGTGATGCGGATGGTGCCGAGGATGGGGGCCTCGCTGCGCTTGGCGAGAGGGAAGGTGCAGCGCTGGGAGTCCACCTGCACGGGCAGGGGCGCAATGATGTCCTTCATGAAGTTCACCAGCGGCGGGAAGAACGTGCCGAAGGCGTAGGCGGGGTATACCAGACCGGAGCCGTTTTCCAGCACCATCTCGTTGGTCTCCAGGTCAAAGCGGATGTTGGAACAGGTGAAGGTTGAGGTGGCGGGGCCTCCCTTGAAGCCGCGGCGTTGCTGCCACGGCTTGTTGTCGTACTCCAGTGTGATGCCGGAGAGGTTCACCAGCTGGCGGTTGGGGATGGGCTGCCCCGCGGCGTCCCTGGCATCCAGCAGCAGGTCCACATCCACCGCGCACGCCGCCTTCTTGATGGCGGTGAGCGGATCCTTGTCCGGCAGGTCCGTGCGCACGCTCTCCTTGCCGGTGGGTGTGCCGTCCTCGTTCGTCTCCGCCACAATGCTGCCCGTCATGTAGTCGAGGTCGTGCAGGGTGGCGTCGCAATGGCTCGTCACGCGGGTGCCGTTGGAGTAGTCGATGGTGGCGTCGATGTTTTCCGCCACCACCCTGCTGCCCTCGCGGTAGCGGAAGTCGCACAGGATGCGGTGCGCGTCGATGTCGTCAATCAAGGCGTCGAAGGTGTCGGGCCTGATGTCGGATTTGCCGGTGATGCGCACGCTGCGTTCCAGGTCGCCCTCCAGGCCTATGGTCATCTTGCCGGTGGGGGCTGTGATGCTGGCGCTGCCGGTGTATAGGATATCGCGCGCCGCGTTGGGCTTCCAGTTGGCGTCCAGGGAGACTTCGAGCGTTGTTTCGGTGCCGCGCAGGGCGGGCACCACGTGGGAGATGCGCACCAGCTCCGGTATGTGCAGGTGGAAAGCGCCCTCGCCGAGGGTTTGCGAGTCCAGGTCGAACTCCATACGCCCGCTGAGCTGTACCAGCTCCGGCATCTTGATGTCCTCCGAGTCGAGCTCTCCGTCAGGAAAGATTATCGGCACCAGCGCGGCCAGGGGAATGTCTGCGTCGTGCACGCGGAGCTTCAGGCGGTTGTCCGCATCCAGCGTGACCTCCGCGCCGGTGGAGAAGTTCCGTCCGTCCACGTCCATGGTCAGCGAGACGCAGCCGTTGCGGTCGCTTGTCATGTCGGCCTTGAGGGTAGCGTTGCTTGCGGAGAGTCCATCATCATTCTTGATACCCTCGATTAGCAGCGAGACGTTGCTGCCGGTGATGCTTTTGCGCCAGTCGGCGGATATGTCCGGGGCGTTGACCTGCATGGAAATTCCGTTCAGCGTGCCGTACCGTGAGGTGGCGGATTCCGCGCCCACGCTGGCCGCCACGTGTTTTGCCGTGCTGGATTCAATGTCGTTGGGCAGCAGGTGAACGCCTTGGAAATCCGCGTGTAGGGCAGGCTTGGCGGTGGAGTAGGTGGTGTCCGCACCCTGCGCCTCCACGGCATCGGCGGAGAAGTCCACCGTCACGCGCTCCGCCTCCGCCACCTCCTGGTTCAGCTCCAGGCTGGTGCCGTCCACGCTCACGCGCAGGGAAGGGCGGGTGAGGGTGGTGCCCTCACATTCCAGACGCTCCGGCTCCAGCAGCACCGTCAGGTGGTGCAGGGCGGGCAGGAGGTCCTGCATGCGCGTGGTCCCGGGGTCGAACGGCGCCGCGCTCAAATCCGTCTCCAGCGCCAGATGGAAGTTGCCGTGCGCATTGATGCCGTTCGGCGGTGTGATGGGTTCTCCGTACAGGTTGCCAAGCAGTTTCAGCAGGCTTGGCGCGGGCAGGTTCACGTCCGCTTCCGCGTGCCCCTCCTGTCCGTCGGCCAGGTTGGCGGAGGCGCTGAGCGCACCGTCGGGGAATTCGATGCTCAGCTCGTTGATGTTGAGGTTGCCGTTGGAGAGGAAGAAGGTGAGGAAGACGCGGTCCACGGGGGAATCGTTGAACGAGCAATTCCCCATCTCGAACGAGCCGCGCGTGCTGATGCGGTTGATGGCGTAGTCGTCGGAGTAGTCCACCTGTCCCTCCAGCTCGATGTGCGGGGTTGTGTCTTGCGCGTGGTGGAAGGCCTTGAGCGCCTCCGGCGCGTCCTTGTCCAGGAAGGTGCGCAGCATGGTAAGCAGCGGCGCATCGCTCTCCATGCGGAAATCAAGTTGCTTGCGGGTGATATCGTACCCGCCCTGGAATTCCACCTCCGTGTCCGGGTCCACGGTGTGGAAGCGCGCGGCGTTTACCACCACCTCGTTGTCATGGTAGTTGGCATCCAGCGCCAGGTTGCGCAGATGGTACTCGCCCGCCTCGTAGGATTCGGCGTTGGCCTGCACCATAGCGCGCGGGGAGTCGGGGTCCATGAGGTCCACCGCCAGGCGGATGAAGGGCGCGCTCTTCCAATGCTGGAGAGAGATTTGGCGGTGCACCTCCTGTAGCTGCGGGCGCACCTCCGCCAGGGATTGACCCAGGTCGAGAGGTTTTTCCTGCTCAGCCGTTTCCCCTCCGCCGATGAGCAGCTTCTCCGGCAGGTGGGCGCGCAGCTCCAGCTCCACGCCCTGGAGCAGTGTCTGGAACTTAAAATCCAGCTCCCCGGAGCGGGCGCTGTACGTGCCTTGCGCATCCATGTCCAGTGCCTGCAGGGTCTCCCCCCCCTCCGCAGAGAGGGGAACGGTCATATCCGTGTCCCGCAGGTATATGCTGTGCGGTATGTATTTGCCCGACAGGAGGTCGACCAGGGAGAATCCCAGCCTGAGCTTGCGGACGGTGAGGTTGGCATCCGGTGCGCCCGGCTGGGGCACGGTGAGGGAAACATTCTCCACCTTGAGGGCCAGCCCGCTGCCCGGCGCCAGCTTGACGGCACCGATTTTCACGGGCACGCCCGCGGCGGCGGCCTCTTGCTCGATATCCCGCAGCACGCTCCCCGGCAGACCCGCCAGCGACAGCCACGCCAGCACCCCGCCTAACAGGAGCAGGACCAGCAAACTCAACGTGGGAAGGCATCCGCCGTTGCGCTTGATTTTCAGTTTGCCGGCCATGTGCGTTGCGCGGGGGTTAGATTTCCGGGTCGTGCTCGCCCTCCGGCAGCGGCGGAGCCTTGGGCAGGTTCCGCTCGATGTCGTCCAGCAGGTTCACCATGGCCACGCCGCGCGCGGCGGAGTTGTCATGCTTGAACGTGAGGCGCGGCGTGTTGCGCAGCGTCACGCGCCTGCTCACCGCGCGCTGGATGTCGCCGCGGTGGCGGTTGAGCTTGTCCAGCACCTGGTCTGGGTGCATGCGCCCCACCACGCCCACCCACACGCGACCCTCCTTCAGGTCTTCCGTGACCTCCACGTCCAGGATGGACACGATGGTGCCGGGCCATTCGTACTCCTTCTGCACGAAGGTGCCGATTTCCCGCTTCATCAGCTCGTTTACCTTGTCCAGTCTGCGTGAGGGCATGGCGTGTGGTTACAGTGTCTGCTTGATTTTCTCCAGGGTGTAGCACTCGATGATGTCGCCCTCCTCGTAGTCGTTGTACTCTGCGAGTCGGATGCCGCATTCGAGGCCGCTCTTGACTTCCGCCACCTCGTCCTTGAAGCGGCGCAGCGTGGACATCTTGCCGTCGAACACCACCTGGCCGTCACGCAGCACGCGTGCCTCGGCGGTGCGCAGCATCTTGCCGTCCGATACATAAGACCCCGCGGCCTTGCCTTTGTTCACGTCGAAGACCTGTTTAATCTCGGCATGACCCAAAACAGTTTCGCGGGTCTCGGGCTCCAGGAGGCCGAGCATGGCGTCCTTCACCTGGTCGATGAGCTCGTAGACGATGGAGAATATCTTGACCTGCACGCCCTCGCGCTTCACGGCCTTCACGGCGTTGGACTCCACCTTCACGTTGAAGCCCAGGATGACCGCGTCGGATGAGGAGGCCAGCAGCACGTCGCTCTCTGAGATGGGACCGGCGGCGGCGCCGATGAACTGGCACTCCACCTTCTCGCTCTCGATGTCCATGATGGCTTTCTTGATGGCCTCCACGGAGCCCTGCACGTCGCCCTTCAGGAAGAGCTTGAGCACGGCCTTCTGGTTGGAGTCGCCCATCATGGCGAGCAAATCCTCCATGCGGGAGCGGCGGGGAGCGGTGAGGCGCTGCTGGCGCAGCTCCTCCATGCGTTCCTCGGAGAGCTTGCGGGCGCTGCGCTCGTTGTCCATCTCCACCAGCTCGTCGCCCACGTTGGGGGTCTCGATGAAGCCGGAGACTTCCGCGGGCATGCCGGGGGTGACTTTCTTGATCTTCTGACCCTGGTCGTCCAGCATGGTCTTGACCTTGCCGGCGTAGGGGCCGCAGATGAAGGGCATGCCCACCTTAAGGGTGCCGCTCTGGACGATGACGGTGGCGGAGCTGCCCTTGCCCTGTTCCATGCGGGCCTCGATGATGGAGGCGCGGCAGTTGGCCTTGGGGTTGGCCTTGAGCTCCAGGACCTCCGCCTGCAGGCACAGCAGGTCCAGCAGGTCGTTGATGCCCGTGCCCTTGGCGGCGGACACGTCCACGCACTCCACATCACCGCCGAAGTCGGTGGGCACCAGCCCCTCCTCCATCAGCTGGGTGCGCACGCGCACGGGGTCCGCGGCGGGCAGGTCGCACTTGTTGACGGCCACGATGATGGTCTTTTCCGCGGCCTTGGCGTGCATGATGGCCTCCTTGGTCTGCGGCATGATGCCGTCGTTGGCGGCCACCACCAGCACCACGATGTCCGTCACGTCCGCGCCGCGGGCGCGCATCTCGGTGAAGATGGCGTGGCCGGGGGTGTCGATGAACGTGAGGGTGTGGCCATCGTGCTCCACGGTGTAGGCGCCGATGTGCTGGGTGATGCCGCCGGCCTCGCCCGCCACCACCTTGGTGCGGCGGATGTAGTCCAGCAGGGAAGTCTTGCCGTGGTCCACATGGCCCATGACGGTGATGATGGGGGTGCGGAGCTTGAGGGCCTCCTCCGGCTCCTCCTCCACGGGCTTGGCCTCCGGCTCCACGATGACCTCCACGGGTGCCTTCACTCCGGCGCCCTTCTCTCGCTTCTGGCGCTCGTAGGTGATGCCGTGCTTCTCGCACAGGGCGGCCACCTGGTCGCTGTCCAGCGTGGTGGCGGGGTTGGCGAACACGCCCATGGGCAGCAGCTCGGCAATCAGCTTGAAGGGCTTGAGCCCCATGTGCGCGGCCAAATCCGCCACGGAGATGGGAGCCTTGATGCTCAGGGTCTTGTCGTCACCCGCATCCCCTGCGGGTGCGGGAGCGGGTTCCGGCTTGGGCTCCGGTGCGGGAGCGGGCTTTTCCTCCGCAGCGGGTTTTTCTTCCGGCTTCTTGGGCTTGCGGGAGAGCAGGTCCAGCGCGGCCTTCTTGGGCGCTGCGGGCTTTTTCTCCGCGGCAGGCTTCTTGGCCGCGGGCTTTTCCTCGGCGGCGGGTTCCGCCTTCTTCCGCTTCTTGCCGCCCAGCAGGTCGAGCACTTCGCCTTTCTTCGTTGTGTCTTTATCCGGCATGTGTCAAAAAATGTGTTGTTGGTGTTGTCGGCGTCAGCAGTTGGCCTTCGCCTTCTCGATGATGTCTTTCTCCTGTTCCGCGGTGATGCCCAGGGCATCCACCAGGTCGCCTTCCTCCACGTATTCTGCAATACCCTGCAGCGTGGTGAAGCCGGATGCCACCATGGCGGCCGCCAGCTCTTCCGTGATGCCGAGCACCTGCACCAGTTCCGCGGCACCCTCGCGGGCGCTGCTGCGCGTGCTTTCCTGCTCGTCGTGCGCCTCCACGCGCACATCCCACTTCTCGTCCGGGGTGGAGATGAGGCGGGCGGTGAGGCGCACGTTCTGGCCCTTGCGGCCCTTGGCCTTGGCGGCCGCCTTGTCGTCTCCCACCACCACTGTGACGATGCGGGCCTCCTTGTCCACCTTCACGCTCACCGGCTCGATGGGTGCCAGGGAGTCCGTGACCATGGCGGCCTTGTCCTCCGTGTACTCCAGGATGTCCACCTTCTCATGGTTGAGCTCGTTGACCACGTTCTTCACGCGCGTGCCGCGCATGCCCACGCAGGCACCGATGGGGTCCACGTTCGGGTCGTCGCTGTGCACCACCAGCTTGGTGCGGTAGCCAGGCTCGCGCACGATGTTGACAATCTTGACCAGCCCTTCGCCGATTTCGCTCACCTCGTTCTCGAACAGGCGCTTCACCAGGTTGGGATGGCTGCGGGAGAGGATGAGCTCGTTGCCGCGCACGCCGTCGCGCACCTCGACGATGTAGAAGCGCATCTTGTCGCCGCTGTTGTAGTCCTCGCCGGGGATGCGCTGGCGCTGCGGCACGATGCCCTCGTACTTGTCCACCTCCACAATCACGTCGCCCTTGTCGTAGCGGCGCACGGTGCCGGTCACCAGCTCGCCCGCGCGGTCGCGGAACACGTCCGCCAGCATTTCCTGCTCCGCCTTGCGGATGCGCTGCTGCATCGTCTGGCGGGCGGTCTGCACGGCGATGCGGCCGAAGTCGCGCGGCGTGATGTTCACGGAGATGACGTCGCCGGGCTTGCATTCCTCCATCTTGGCCTTGGCGCAGATGAGCTTGGCGGTGCTCAGGGGAATCTCGTTGAAGCTGTCCGCCATCTCGTCGTCGTTCACCACGGTCATGTCCGCCTTGATTTTCACCGTGCCCTTCTGGGTGTTGATGACGGCGTGGATGTTTTGGATGCGGTCCGCTCCCGGTACCATTTTGGAGTACGCGGTGAGGAACGATGCCTCGAGCGCCTGGATGACCCGCTCGCGGGTCAGGTCCTTTTCACGAACGTAGTAGTCGATGAGCGCGGTGATGTCGGTGGTGGCCATGGTCTTGTCTGTTTCTTTTTGTTAAGTGTATTCCCGTTCCGCCCGATAAAAAAAGAGCGGGTTCCTCACCCGCCCCAATCTATTAGACCGGAACTCGTACGCGCGCATTGTATGCGCGCGCACGGCGCGTGTCAAGATTTTTTTCACATTTTTGCTCATTTGCCGCGGCAGATGGCGCGCAGGCGGCGGGAGGCGATGAGAATGGGAACGAGACCCATGACGAAGAGGTATATGCTGTCCCGCTTGACGGTGGAGACGGAGCCGGAGTCCGTGTCCTGGTCGAAGCTGCCGAAGGGGGCGGGCTGGCGCGGGGCGAGGAAGAAGCCGCGGTCCTCGTCCTGGCGGTCGTCCTTGCGTGCGGTTTTCACGCCTTCTCGCACGGAGGCGAGCTTGCGGTTGGAGAAGTAGAATTCCGCCGGATGGTCAGAGGCGTCCGGAGTGCGGTTTTCCTGCTCGGCGGAGAGCTCGTCCAGGAACTTCTCGTCCATGGTGAGGGCGGCCTTTCGCACGCGGCGCAGCAGGTCGCGCGCCTCCTCGTCGTTGGCGGCCATGCCGTTGAAGGCCAGCGCGGCGCGCTGGATGAAGTGCAGGTCCTCCTCCGTGCCGTGAACCTTGAGCTCGTCGCGGAAATCGTTCACGCGGTCGTTCTCCAAATCCCACAGGTTGTCGGACGTTTGCATCACGAACATCATCTCGAACGCATAGCGCAGCGGGCAGAATTCCGCAATGAGGGGCACGGGCTTGGAGCTGATGTTGTGGGTGGTCTCGTCCTGGTAGGCCACGCGGTGGCGCAGGGTGGAGAGCTTGTGGTCGATGGCGGCGGGCAGCACGCCGTCCGGTATGTGGGGGCTGAACTCGTTCATCTCCTCAAAGCGCACCAGCGCGCCTGCCAGCAGGATTTGCGGCACCAGCAGCAGCGGCACAATGTTGAGGGCGGTGCGCTCCGACCGCACGAAGGCGGACACGCACAGGGAGAGCGAGATGCCCACAAAGGCCGTGAGCAGCATCACCAGGAAGTGTTCCCAGAACATGCCGTAGATGTCCAGCACGGCGTTGCCCACCCACAGGTAGAGCGCGCACTGCAGGCCGGCAATGCCCGTGAGCACCAGGGTTTTGGCCAGCAGGTAACCGCTGGTGAAGAGCTTGTAGTTGCTCTCGCGCCGCAGGATGGGGCGGTCCCGCAGGATTTCGCACGCGGAGTCCGTGAGCCCGAAGAACATGGCCAGCACCAGGGATAGGAACAGATACTCCGTGACGTGTAGGGACTTGTAGAACGTGTACGGCGCATCCGATGCGGCGCGCAGCGTGCCCGCTATCAGCAGCGCCAGCACGGGCCCCTCCAGCAGCAGCGCATAAAGGCCCATGCGGCTGCGCAGGCGCGACAGGAAGGTGCGCGATACCCACAGGGCGAACAGTCGCCACAGCTCCTTGGGGCGGCGGCGCTGCATGTCGGGTATGGGCTTGGCCTGCTCCATGGCGGGCTCTGCGGGCGCGCTTTCCACCGCGTTGCGGTAGGCGTACAGCTCGTAGCGCTCCTGCCAGAGGTCCGGCGACACGTCTGGGCGGTTCTCCAGCGCGCGGAAGGGGGCGTCCAGCACCTCGAACACGTAGTCCGCGCCGCCGGCGGCAATAGCCTCCTTGGTGACGTGCAGCCCCAGCTCCTCCGCCGCCGCGCGGAAGTAGTCCATCATCTCCAACGGCGTGCCCCAGAAGGCCATCTTGCCGTGCGGATCCAGCACCATCACCTTGTCGAAGCGGTTGAGCAGCACCTGCGCCGGGCGGTGCAGGGTGCAGATAAGCATGCGCCCGAAAGTCATGTTCTCCAGTGTTTGGATCACGCGCTCCGCATCGCCGGAGGAGAGGCCGCTGATGGGCTCGTCGATGAGGTAGACCTCGGCCGTTCCGGTGAGGTCCAGCCCCAGGTTGAGGCGGGTTCGCTCGCCGTCCGAGAGCGTGCGTTCGCCCGCGCGGCCCACATTGCGCTTGGCCAGGTGGGAGATGCCCACAAAGCTGAGCACGGAGAGCGCGCGGCGCATGCGGTCCGCCGGGCTGAGCATGGGGCGGCGCGCAATGGAGGCCTGGTACACGTGTTCCTCCACGGTCATGGCCTCGTCGAGGATGTCCTCCCGCGGGATGAAGGCGATGTAGCGGCGCAGGTTCTCGGCCTCGGGCGTCATGGCCTCGCCGTTGTAGTGGATGCTGCCGAAGGAGGGAGCCAGATGCCCCGCCAGCATGGAAAGGAGCGTGCTCTTGCCGGAGCCGCTGGGTCCCAGGATGCAGGCCATCTCGCCGCGTTTCAGGGAGAAGTCGATGTTGTTGACCACGCGCCCGGAGCGCACAAAATCCCGCGTGAGGCCGCGCACCCGCAGCGTGGACACCGCGCTGGATTCCTCCTCCAGCACGCCCGCGGAGAAGCGGCAGCGCAGGTACTGCACCGCGCTCAGCGCTATCAGGTCGCCGTCGATGAGCTTGGTGTCGCCGCGTACGGGCTGGTCGCCCACGGTGATGCTGTGGGCGTCTCCCTCCAGCACGCGGAGCATGCCGGTGTTGGTTTGGCGGGAGTAGGTGACCTCGAAGACGGTGCCGGGGGCCAGGCCCGGGGTGAGCATGAGCGCGCCGGGGCGGTTCATGTAGGGCATGTTGCTCACCAGGATGCGGCGGTTGCCGGGGTCCAGCTGGAAGCTGTGGCCGGTGGGGTCCTTGTCCGGCAGGTCTGCAAAGGTGAAGGGGCCTTGTCCCTGCACGGTGAACGGTGTGTAGAAGGACGCTCCCACGGCGTCCCCGTAGTGCAGCAGCTTGCCGTCCAGCACAAACTGGGCGTCGTGCCGCATGATTTCTATCTCCACGTGCACGCCGAACTTCAGGCGCGCAATGCAGTTGAGCGGGCGCTGGCGCGTGATGGAGACCATGTCGTCCTCCATCTCCAGGTAGTACACCAGCATCATGCCGGAGTACAACGCCTGCAGGAGGCCGCGGATGGTGGAGTAGCTGAAGTGGCAGCTGCCCAGCTCCACGTTCTGCCCCTGGGAGAGCGGAATCATGTCACCCTGCTGCAGGTAGCGGCCGCGCGCGGAGATGGGCTTCATGCCGTCGTTGACCACCAGCAGCACGTTCACGCAGTGCAGCACGCGGAAGCGCACGCCGTCCTCGCTGGCGGGCAGCTGCACGTTGCCGAAGGCGATGTCCGTGGAGAAGGAGAGGCTCTCAATCGGGCGCGTGGCCACCTGGCCTGGCGTGTTGACCAGGTTGCGGATGATGCGGGCGGCACCGGGGAGGTTGAGGCCGTTGGCCACCTCCTCGAAGAGTTCCGGGTTGTCCTCGTGCCCCTTGATGCGGTGCAGGAGGGTGTACACCTCCAGCGCCAGGGCGATACGCTCCTCCTGCGTGCGCTGGGTCACGGCCACGGCTAGGGTGGACTGCAGCGGGTAGTGCGCCTCGTAGGATTTGCGGAAGCGCTCCGCCAGCCAGATGTGCTCCACGTTCGGGAAATCGTAGCGCAGGATGTCCATGGCCGCGTACAGCAGCTCCGGAGCCGGATTGTCCAGCCGCCCCAGGATGGAGGCAAAGAGGTCCGCGATGATGCCGGCATGCGTGCGGTGGCTCTCGTTCTTGGGGATGAAGCGGCGCGGGGCGTCCGCCGCAAAGGCTATCAGGTTGGAATAGGCATGGATGAGCGCTCGGTGCCCGCGCAGCACGGCATCCCATGCCGTGGCGCGCGCATCCGAGAGGAACGCCACGGACCTGGTGAGGAAGTCTTTGAAGTCCTGCATGTTCATGCGCGGCTCTCCTTTCCGTATCCCGGGCAGCGCTGCTCCCAGCCGGGGAAGTTCCATTTCTGCGGGAAATCGCGGCATTGCTGCGGCTTCACGGGCTGGATGCGGCAGGTGTTGTCCACGTTGAGCATGATGCACGCGCCGTCCGCGGCCTCCGTGAGTGAAAGCCCGCGGCGGTTGCTCTGCAGGCGGCAGTATTGGTTGATGAAGGCCTGCTCATCCAAATGCAGGAAGTCTGCAATGGCGGTGATGTCCCCCTCCGTCAGGCACACGTTTCCCTCCCAGCGGCAGCATGCGCCGCAGCGTTGGCAGGTGTGGGGCTGGGTGAGAGGGGTGGTCATCGTAAGGGTGTCAGTGTGGGAATTCCCAGGGCTTGTGCTGGGCGTCCGTGATGTGCGGCGGGCGTACGTAGATGGGTTCGGCGGGCTTGGCGGCCAGCGCGGTGCGGGCGGTTTCATCCATGTTCAGCCATGTTTCCACCAAGCCCTGTGCCGTGGGAACGAGTCCGCAGCGCGCAATGTTGACGCTGCGCTTCTGTAAAACCTCGCATGTTTCCACGGAGGCAACGGGGGCGCCGCTCTTCAACAGGGTTTGCAGTTCCTCCGTGGTGATGACGGAAATGGCGCCGTCCGACTTGCGCAGGGTCCAGCCGCCGCGCTTGGCGTCGGAGATGATGCACTCGCCCTTCTTCGCCAGTTGGTCCCAAGAGGGCACGGCCACCAGCCTGGCACCGCGCACCATGGAGATGCCCACACCCGCGGCCAGCGCCACGCGCACGCCGCCGTAGCTGCCGGGGCCGGCGCCCACCAGCACCGCATCCAGCGGGGAATCGCCCAGCGCATCCAGCGCGCGCTGCAGGGCGGGGAACAGGAATGCATCGTGGTTGCGCTCCGCATGCCAGGCGGATTCCGCGGCAAAGGCACCGTCCCTGTACAGGCAGAGGGTGGCGTCCGCAACGGAGGTTTCTATGGCGAGGAGGTTCATGGGCGTGAGAGCAGGGCGGTGGTCCATTTGCCGCGCGACACTTTTTTCTGCAGCTTCAGCCCGGCGGCCTGGGCGGCTTGCAGCGTTTCCGGCCATTGGGTGTTCAGGATGCCGGAGACGATGAGGACCCCCTGCGGCTTCATGGCGCGCAACAGCCGCGGAAACGCTTTCTGCAGCACCGCGGAGAACAGGTTGGCCAGCACTACGTCCGCCACCTCGGCCTTGGCGGGCTTCCACTTGAACACGTCCGCCTGGAACAGGCGCAGGTTCGGCGCGCCGCCGTTGCGCTTGATGTTGCGCTGCGCCACCTCCACGGCCTTGGGGTCGAAGTCGAACGCCACGGCGCGCGCCGCGCCCAGACGCAGCCCCGCCAGCGCCAGCACTCCCGTGCCGCAGCCGATGTCCGCCAGCGCCCATTCTTTATCCTGCAGCTCCCGCGCGCAGTCGCACAGCAGGCGTAGGCAGGTGGAGGTGGTGGCGTGGTTGCCCGTGCCGAACGCCTGCTCTGCCGGGAAGGTGAGCAGGATGCGGCCGGGGTATTTCCCTTGCAGCTGCGCCAGCACCTTCGGATTGTCCGATGCGGAAATCACCAGGCGGTCACGTATGATGAGCGGGGGCGTGTTTTCCGGCGCGGTGGCCGCCACCCAGTCCACGTCCTCCATGCGCTCCACGGAACCGCCGTGGCAGGCTTGCAGCACCAGAAGCTCATCCACGCTCTCCGCATACACGTCCAGCGACAGCGTGCGGGCTTGGAAGCCGGCGGACACCACGGCGCCGGGGAAGGGGCTGAGGCGTTGCTGCCAAAGCTCCTCCTGCGCGGCGGGTGCGCTCTTGTGCCACTTCCACATGGTTGGTTATTTTGCGGGATAAATGTTGATTTCCGCTGCGGAGGAGCCGGAGCCCTCGACAGAGGAGATGGATGAGAAACGGAAGAAGCGGGCCTCCACCGGCTTGAATTCCATGCGTTGCTCAATGGGGTTTTCGCGCAGGTTGCCGAACTCGCCCTCGCTCACTTTCTTCCACTCCTTGCCGTCCAGGCTCACCTCGAAGGTGTAGTAGTCCGTCATGCCCTTCAGGTTGCCGTCCTGGCGCGGCGTGTAGGAGAACGCGGATATCTTGTGTTTCCTGCCCATGTCCACCGTGATGGGGTCCGGGCTCTTGCCGGAATACCAGAAGGTTCCCTCGTCCCCGTCTATGGCGGAGGCTCCCTTCTTGCTCTTCCAGTTTCCCTTGGGCAGGCCGGTGTCCTTCACCACCGGCGCGCTGATGTTCTCAATCTCCGGCATCTTGAGCAGGGAAAGCTCGCTGATGCACGGGCAGGCGCGGCTCCTGGTGATGCGCAGGCGCACCTTGTCCGTGGTGGTCACCGGAACGCGGCGCATCACCTGGTTGCCTATGCTCTTGCCGTGCTCGTCGGCTGCGTCAATCGTCACCCACTTGCCGTCCACCCAGGCATCCACGGCAAAATCCTGCACGCGCTGCCCCAAGCGTATCTGCTCACGCACGCGCACCACATCGAACGTGGCGGGCTTTTTCAATTGCAACTCCACTTCTCCCGTGGTTTCCCGGTCGTCCGTACACCAGTATGTTTCAATGTTGCCGTCTGTCAGCTTCTCAGGACCGAATTTTTTGGCGTCTCCGCCGCGCACGTTGCTGGCCTTGCCCGTGGCCCCCTTGGCAAAATCCGTCGCCAGCAGCTTGCTGCGGGCTTCCCCGAAGCGCAGCAGGGCTTCCACATCTGCCGCATCCAGCTCCCCGTCACGGTTCACTGCCACGTTCAGGATGAGGTTCGCCCCATGCCCCACGCTTTTCATGTACACCTCATCCATGAGGTGCTGCACGCTCTTTACGCGCCCCGCCTGGTTGGCGTGCCAGAACCAGCCCGTGCCGTTGATGGGGGTGTCCGCTTCCAGCGGCATCCACTTCTCGTCTGCGGGCGCCTTGTCCCGCAGGGTGCGAGTATGCTTTTTCACATGGGTTTCCTGCTCAACGGCGGCATTCCAGCACGGGTACGCCACATTGCCCTTTTCATTGCCGCCCCAGTAGACATCCCCGCTGGTGCCCGCCCCCCACACAATGCAGTTGGGTTGCAGCTTGCGGATGTTCTTGACTATGTGCGGAAAGTCATAGTAGGTGTCTGGATTGCCTATGTTGCGGTTCTCCTTGGCTCCGCCATAGTAGCCGTCGCCGCCGTTGGCCCCGTCAAACCATATCTCGAACATGTCCCCGTATTTGCCGAGCAGCTCGCCGATTTGCTTATAAAAGACCTTGAGGTACCCGGGGCGCCCGTATTCCGCGCAATTGCGGTCCCATGGGGAAACATATATCCCCATGCGGATGCCCTGCTCCTTGCAGGCGTGGGAGAATTCCCTCGCCACGTCTCCCTTGCCCTTTTTCCACGGACTTTGGGAGATGTTGTGCTTGGTGGATTTTGTTTGCCACAGGCAGAACCCGTCGTGATGCTTGGCTGTGTAGATCATGCCTTTCATCCCGGCTTGCTTGAAGGTGGAAACGATTTTGTTCGCATCAAACTTGCTGGGGTTGAACATGCCGGGATCCTCGTCCCCGTAGCCCCACTCCCTGCCGGTGTAGGTGTTGAGGCCGAAGTGGACGAAGGCGTACCACTCCAAGCGCTGCCACTGAAGCTGCTGTTCCGTTGGCACGGCGCCGCATGGCGCGGGAGGATTGGCCGCTTCAGATATTGAAGCTGCCAAGCACGTAACCACTGACAGAAGCTGGCGGGTTTTGCTGCGAGAAAACATGACTAGGGAATGTCTCTTGCTGTCGGTGTGTGTATGCACGGGCTGAGGTGGTTAGGCGTCCTTTCGCCCGAGGCGGCGCTTCCTGACAATAAAGGCAACGGCCAGGATAACCAGCAGCGCACATCCCGCCGCGCCCGGTACAAGCAGGTTGTTGCGGACGATTCGGTCCTTGATGCGCTGCAGCAGGGGAGTCGGCGCCAGAGACTTGATTTCGCTCGGGGTGAGTTCGCACTCTTTGGGCATTTTGAGCAGGGAAAGCTCGCTGATGCACGGGCAGGCGCGGCTCTTGGTGATGCGCAGGCGAACCTTGTCCGTGGTGGTGGGTTTTACGTTGCGCATGACTTGGTAGCCTATGCTCTTGGTGCCGTTTAGGCCGGGCGCCTCGTTGTCTATCGTCTCCCATTTGCCGTCCACCCATGCATCCACGGCAAAGTTTTGCACCCGTTGTCCAAGGCGTATCTGCTCACGGATCCGTACAATATCAAATGTGGCAGGCTCTTTGAGCTGCAACACAACCTCTCCCGTTTTCAATTCATCGTCTGTGCACCAGTATGATTCCAAATCGCCGTCTGTCAGGTGCTGGGGGCCGAAATGTTCGGCATCGCCCCCGCGTACGTTGCTCGCTTCCCCCTTGGCGTCCAGGGCATAGTCTGTTGCCAAGAGTTGGCGGCGCAAATCAGCGAAATGCAAGAGGGTCTTCACGTCTGCAGGATCCAGCTCGCCATCGCTGTTTACGCCAAGGTCCAAGATGAGGTTGGCACCGTAGCCCACGCTTTTCATGTATACCTCGTTCATGAGGTGACGCACGGGTTTTACGCGGTTGCCCTGGTTGGGATGCCAGAACCAGCCGGCATGGTTGATGGTGGTGTCAGCCTCCATGGTAAGCCATTTTTCAGATTCGAAGGGAGTGTCGGGCAGTTTGCGTTGCGCCATGCTGTTCTGCTTCAGGTCGTCCACGGACACGACGTTCCAATGCGGGTAAGCCACAAAGCCCTTCTCAGAGCGTCCCCAAGTGGCGTCGCCTTGCCAGTAGGCGCTCCAGATAATGCAGTTGGGCTGATTGGAGCGTATGAGTTGCACGATATGGGAAAAATTGTAATAGTCCGCGGCATTGTCGAAGTTGATGTTCCGTTTTTCCCTGGCGCCGCCGTAGTATCCGTCTCCCCCGGCGGCGCCGTCGAACCAGAATTCAAAAATGTCGCCGTAGTTGTGCAGCAGCTCTTCTATTTGCTTGTAATATACGGTCAGATAGCCGGGTTTCCCGTATTCTGCATTGTTGCGGTCCCAAGGGGAGAGATAGGCTCCAAAGAGCATATCCTGATTTTTACAGGCTTCCGCGAATTCTCGCACCACATCTCCATGCCCGTCCTTCCATGGCGATTTTGTGATATTGTATTCGGTGGATTGGGTTGGCCACAGGCAGAAGCCATCATGGTGCTTGGCCGTGTAAATCATGCCTTTCATGCCTGCCTGTTTGAAGGTGGCGACAATTTTGTTGGCGTCAAACTTGGAGGGGTTGAACAACGTGGGGTCTTCGTCGCCGTAGCCCCATTCCCTGTTAGTGTAGGTGTTGAGCCCGAAATGGACGAAGGCGTACCATTCCATGCGTTGCCATTTGATTTGCTGTTCCGTGGGCACTGCGCCGTAGGGAGCGGGAGGTGCCGTGTTTTGGGAGACACCTGAGGTGGAGGTAATGGCGATGCCGCCAAGAATAACGGCCAGAGCCAACAATGAGGTGATGATGTGTTTTGTTTTCATAAGTCTAACATGTCTCCGGCAAGCCCCTGCGCGTCTTCATAGCGCAGAATGAAGAGTTCACCCGTCTCCTTGAGCCTGCCGTAGAAGAAGGGGGTGTCCGATGTGTTGTCTCCCGGCACGATTTCGATTGTCCGGGTTTCCTTGTGAGTCTTTTGCTTGGCATCCGCGGCGCGCAGGGGCTCCTCCTCCTCTGCGGCGGTGAGCAGTTCCTCCGGCGTGCCTTCCGAGGTGTCCACCTCGGTTTGGGGCGCGTCCGCCAGCGCGGCTTCCTCCGGCGCATCCGCCAGCTCCAGCTCCACCTTCACGGTGAACACGGGCTTCTCCAGCGCCTTGAGGGCGTCCTCGTCCGTGGCGTCCAGCCATTGGGAGACCTTGAGCTGCTGGAGGCTGCGCAGGTAGTACTCCGCTCGGTGGATGTTGATGTTGGGGGTTACGTCCTTGTCACCCAGCTTGCCGGTCCAGGATTCGCCGATGTGGTCGTAGTCCATCACGAGTGGGGCCTGCCTGTACCCGAGGGTGAGCCTGCGGACAGCGGCGAGGGGGATAGCCGTGACGTTCTTGGATTTCCACTTGGCGGCGCGCAGGGAGATGAGGCGTGTGAACTTGGTGTTGAGGCGGTAGACGGAGCTGCCGCCCAGCTCCATGCCGAACCACGCCTTCTTGCCGGACTTGGGGTCGGCATGGCGGCCGATGAGGAAGGTGCGCGCCTCGCGGTCCTTCACCAGCGGCAGGTCGCAGCCGAAGATGACGGCGCGCACGTTGCACGGGTTGGGCAGCACGGAGAGCACGTAGTTGGGCGCGTCCAGCCCGTACTGAGCCGCCATGGCGCGCGGGTCCTCGCCCGGCGCGGCGTCCGCCGCCACCTCGTCCACGGGTATCTCGCGCATGCCGTGCAACAGGCTCACCGCGGCGTTGGTGTCGGCGGGCTTGTAGGGCTTGCCGGCCTCGGAGTACATCCATTGGTCGTTGATGCCGCCTTCCGTGTTGCCGGGAATCTTGACCAGGCTGATGGCATCCGCGGACTGCATGGAGCGGATGGAGAGGCGTGCCACGTCGTTGGCGGCCAGGTCGGAGAACTGGTGGGAGCGCAGCTGGTCGGCGGAAAGCTCCAGGTTGCGGGTGTAGGCGGGGTGGTTGCCGGAGCGAATCTGCCCCAGGGCCTTCTCCGGCAGCACGGGCAGCTCCAGGATGGCGCCCATGAGCGTGGCGTAGCTGCCGCCGCGCTGTACGTCCGGCGCGGCCTGCAGCAGGAACACGGAATCGCGGTCCGGCACCTTGGCGTAGCGATAGGTGCGCTTGTCGTTCGCGTCCTCGAACTCCGGGTACAGGTCCAGCACCATGGGCTGCTCGCCCCAAGAGCCGTGCAGCTCCACCTGCATTTCCGGCTTGCCCTCCAGCTTGACGTCCGCCGGGTTGAGCACGTGCCGCGCCCGCAGCTTCAGCAGGTCCAGCAGAAATCCATCCGCCTTCTCGCCGTCGCCAGCCGCCAGGAACGGCGCCGTCACCGCCCATGCGGACTCCGCGCTCGCTCGCGCCAGTTGCACGGCCCTCTGCCCCTCCCGCCGCAGCGTGAAGCTCAGGATGCTGTCGGGGTCGAAGAGCAGGGGATGCGGGTCGCGCAGGCCCTCCAGCCCCTCCTTGAAGACGGGCAGGATGTTGCAGGTGACCACGTGGATGCGCTTGTCTCGGCCGTAGAAATCCGTTCTCAGGTAGACGGTGGGGATGATGTCCTTGCCGTTTCCGGCATCGGCCATCCATGGGGTGGAGCTGCCGAGGGTGAAGCGTGCCACGGTGTGGCGCTTGCCCTGCTCGTGGGAGGGCGCCTTGAGGGTGATGGTGTGGGGGGTGGTTTCCACGCCGTACTCGCGCAGGCTTTGGCGTGTGGTGTTGTTGAGGGGAAGGGAATCCACCAGCCGCGTGTTGGCGGTGAAGGTGAGGATGGCCTCTACAGCGCCCGCCGACATGCGGTCGCGGAAGGGCTTTTCTATCCACCACACGCCGTTGGCGTCCTTCTGGCACACGATTTCGTCGTGCAGGTCGCGGATGCGTATCCAGTCCACGTTCTCCAGCTGCGCCAGGTTGGCTTGGGAGAAGAGAGGCTCGCCCGGGGCGAAGCGGTACCAGCCCGTGATGGAGGACAGGTTGCCGTCGCGCACCTCCACCCCTACCAAGGCTGCGCAGAGCGCTGCCATGACAGCCAGGACGGTGGTCTTGAGGGTGGCGTGCATCGTTTAAACTGGTGTCAGTGGCGGCGGGTGTTCCAGATGAGAAGGGCGACGAGCAGCGCCAGCAGCGGCATCACCAGCAGGGTGAGCGTCTCCAGCATGCTGCGGGAATGCCGGTTCAGGTCGATCTTCACCGTCATGTCGTGGTTGGCGCTCTTGCCGGCGTACTCCGGGCGCGCGCACATCCACGACCACAGGGAGTACAGGTAGTCGCGCTGCTCGGCGCGCGCGTTCTCGCGCAGCAGCATGTCCGTGCTGCCCAGCACCATCAGGGTGGACATGTCGTTGGGGTATTTCGGGTTGCCGCGGGTCACGGCTGCGGCCAGGCAGAGCGGACCCTCGCGGTCCTCCCGCGGCGTGAACGTGGGGTTGAGCTCCAGCCGCGTCTCGCCGTAGTATTCGTCCGTTGTCATCAGCAGCGGGAACACCGTCAGCTTGCGCATGTTCGCCTCGCTCTCGTCCGCGTGCTCCAGGGTGAGCGACATGCACTGGCCCTCCACGTGGGTGGTGCCGTTCCAGAAGGATTTGGTGCAGTTGAGGCCGCGGGGGAAGACGGCGGAGATGTCGAAGTACGCGCGGCTGCGGTCGCGCAGCAGCACGCGGTCGGCGTTGGGGCGCACGCCCTGCTCGCGCAGGAAGCGGTAGAGGTACGGCAGCTTCTCCGGGTTGGACGGGTTGAGCGCCACGAACACGGAGTTGCGGCCCTCCCGCTCCCAGAACTCCCGCACCACGTCCATCTCCTTCTCCGTGAAGTCGGATGACGGCGAAACAATCAGCAGGCCCTCCGCGTCGTCCGGCAGCTTGCCCACGTTCGCCACGTCCACCCAGGAGAGCTGGATGTTCAGCGAGTTCGTGATGTCGCCGATGAGCTCCAGCAGCTTCTGGTCGTCGCGCGAGACGCCGCCTTTGCCCTCCACGGCGTACATGTGGCGCATCTGGCCCTCCACGGCCTCGGTGAGCGCGCCGCACACCACCTCGTCCATCACCAGCGCCACCGTGCGGCGGGTTTCGTCCGGCAGGGTCTCGTACTTCACGAACGCGGTGCCGGGGCGGATGCGCACATGCTGGCGGTCGCCCTGCTGCTCCTCGAATGTCTTGATGGGCACGGAGCAGTCCTTTCGTGCGTCCACCACGCAGAGGTTCTGGTTGAAGTCGATGCCGTAGATTTGGGAAATCTCGCGAGCGCGGTTGGGCTGGCGCATGGGGTCGAAAAACTCCACCTCCACCTTGCCGTTGCCGTGGCGCACGTACTCCTCCAGCAGGTAGCGCATGCGGGCGTAGTTGGGCGTGGAGCGCTTGAAGGCGAAGATGATGCGCACGGGTGTCTCGCGCTGCTGGATGCGCTCGCTCTGGAGCACGTTGCGCGTGCGCTCGGAGATGGAGAAGCGCTGCTCCTCGCCGGTGAGGTCCTTGCGGGCGTACTCGTGGCAGCCGATGTAGTTGCAGGCCAGTACAATGACGGCTAGCAGGAGGAGGTTGAGCCAAGCGAGCGGGTTGCCCTTGGGTTTGCGGGCATCCGGATGCCCCGTGTAGTCGTTCTTGCTCATGGAAAATGGGGAAAGGATGTTTGGGTTATCGATGCCAGCGGCGGTAGTCCACAATGCGCTTGGTGAGCGCCAGCGTGAACACGGTCAGGGTGATGTAGAGCACCGCGGGGCGCGTGTCCAGCAGGCCGCGGGAGAAGGCGCTCACCTGCTCCGTGCAGGAGAGGTAGTGGAACGCGGGCGCGGCGGGGAACTCGCCCCACAGCTCCGTCACGCGGCCCAGGAAGTAGAACATGATCATGAGGCAGGTGGTGATGATGCCCGCGATGATCTGGCTGCGCGTGAGCGCGGAGCACAGCACCCCCAGCGCAATGAAGAACGCGCCGGCCAGTGCCAGGATGCAGTACGGGCCCACCCAGTCCGCCAGCGTGTAGGTGATGCAGCCCTCCGGCGTGATGCCGTAGCGCACGCTCGTGTACCAGTTGCCAATCTCGCTCATCCACGGGTACAGGTACATCGGCAGCCACAGCAGCAGGTAGAACACGTATGCCGCGAAATACTTGCCCAGCACAATCTGCCCGGTGGTCACGGGCGCGGTCAGCAGGCCCTCCAGCGTGCCTTGCCGCTCCTCGTCCGCGAACGTGCGCATGGTGATGAGCGGGAAGATGAAGATGAAGTAGAACCAGAAGTTCACGTTGCCGAGCATGTAGTACATCACGCTCTCCCCGGTGGCCTTCGCCATGGTTTGCAGCACCGCCTGCAGCCAGAAGCCCTCCAGGGCCATGGTGCATCCCAGGATGACCCAGCCGAACGGCGTGCACAGGTAGGAGCGCAGCTCCTTGAGGAAGATGGTGAGGAACGAGCGCAGGCTGCTGCGCGAACGCTTGATGTCGGTGGATGGTGTGGTTTCTGCCATGACGGAAAGGGAAGGGGGTGTATGGGTTGTTAGTCTCGGCGGGTCATTTCCACGAACACGTCCTCCAGGCTCGGGATGTGGCGGTACAGGTGCCGCAGCACACCGCCGTGCGCCGCCACCACAGCAGCCGCCTTCTCGCGCGTGTCCGTGCCCGGCTCCGCCCGCAGCACCAAGCGGTGCCAGCCGTCGCCCCGGTCGTCCTCCACCATCACTTTCTTGATGGGCTCAAACGCCTCCAGCTCCTGCACCACGGGGGCAAGCTCGCCCTTGAACTCCAGGGAGACGCGGCCGGCGGCGCGCAGCCCGGCGGTGAGTTTGGCGGGGGTGTCAGCGGCCTTGATGTCGCCTTGGTCGATGATGATGACCTTGTTGCAGATCATCTCCACCTCGCTGAGGATGTGGGTGGAGAGGATGACGGTGTGCTCCTCCGCCAGGGAGCGTATCAGCTCGCGTATCTGGCGGATTTGGTTCGGGTCCAGCCCGTTCGTCGGCTCGTCCAGGATGAGCAGGTCAGGGTTGCCCAGCAGCGCATCCGCCAAGCCCGTGCGCTGGCGGTAGCCTTTGGAGAGTGTGCTGATCATGTTCTTGCGCTTGGGCTCCAGGCCGCAGCGGTCGATGGCCCATCCCACCTGTTGGCGCACGCTGGAGCCGCAGATGCCCTTGAGCTTGGCGCGGTACTCCAGGTAGTCGTACACCCGCATGTCCTCGTACAGCGGCACGTTTTCCGGCATGTAGCCCAAGTGGCGGCGCGCCTCCAGCGGCTGGTCGATGATGTCGTACCCTGCTATGCTGGCCGTTCCGCTGCTGGGCGGCAGGTAGCCCGTGAGCATCTTCATCGTCGTGGTCTTCCCGGCTCCGTTCGGACCCAGGAATCCCACAATCTCGCCCTTGTCGATGGAGAAGTCGGCGTCCCGCACCGCCACAAAGCGGCCGAAACTCTTGTGCAAGTGCTGCGCTGTCACCATACTCATATCGCGCGGCCATTATAGCACGCACACGCGCGCGCACGCAAGCCCTTTCCGTGTGCGGAGGCGTGGAAACCCTGCCTATTGCACCCGCTCGCGCTCCTATTTGAGCGCAGGCGCATCGAATTGGGGCATGTTTCGCAGGGCGGGAGGAGTATTGCCCTGGGGCTGCGGCATGGGTTGCAGGTTGGGTGCCTGCACGGGTTGCGCGGGCGCCGGTTCTGCGGGCTTGGGGGCGGGCTTGTCCTCCACAATGACGCGCGGGCGCTCCGCCGACTTGGCTTCCTGTTCCTTGAGGCAGGCGTCTATCCTGGTTTGGAGCTGCAGGTTGGGCGCGCCGGAGTAGAGGATGTTGCAGCCGGCACTCACCAGCACCACGGTGGGCAGGCTCGCAATGCGGTAGGCGTGCGCGGCGCTCCCCTTTTCATCATCGAAATACGTGAAGGAAATGCCGTCCTGCTGCATCTGCTGCACGGCATCCGGCGTGGAGAAATAGGTGACGGGCACAATCTCCAGCCCGGGGTGGGCGGCGCGCATTTTGTCGATGCCGCGCACGATGTCTCCGCCCGCCGCCTCCTCCGGTGCCCAGAAGATGATGAGGTGGGGCTTGCCCTGCTGCGGCACCTTGACGGCGGTGCCGCTCATGTCTTTCACGGTGATTTGGGGCGGCACGCATCCGTTCATGAGGTAGCGGAGGCGGTAGGCCTGCTCGGATGCCACCTCGGAGAGCTTGGCGTTGCCGAACATGGTGGCGTCCTGCGTGAGGGTGAGGGACCGCTTGAGGAAGTAGACGCGCTTGGCGCGGATTTCCGCCTCGCTTCCGCCGATGCTGGAGATGAGCGGGTTGGTGAGCATGATGCTCATGCCCAGGGCGGCGCAGCCGCGCGCGTCCTTGTCCTGGTTGCGGCTGTACACCTTCTCCAGGATTTCGTATTCTCGGGCGGTGGAGCCCTCCGCCAGCTTGGCGCACACATCCCGCATGCCGGGGTGCGCGTAGTGCACATGGTGCAGGGAATCCAGCAGCAGGTCCGCGTAGTAGGCGGTCTCCTTCTGCGGGTTCTTCTTCTTGGCCAGCGCCTGCGCCAGCCCGGCGGGGTGCTGCACGAACCAAATCACCGCCGGTGCCGCCCAGGCCTCCTGGAACTCGTACGACGCCTTGCGCGCGCCGTCCTTGCCGCCGCCGCGCTCCCCGGTCTTGCCGCACACGCTCTTCCAGAGCGCCTCGGCAATCTCCGCGCCGTCCGGCTCCTTGACCTGCGCGCGGGCCTCGGCGTTCTCCGCGAACTGGAGGGCGGCCCTGTACTCGCTGTACTGCTGGCTCCACACGTTGAGCACGCGGGTCATATCCTCCTCCGTGGCGGAGACGGTCAGCGCGCCCGCCAGTGCGGCGGTCATCAGGAAGGCACTTCTCTTCATGCCGCACATTCTACCATTCCCTCACCCCGCGCGCAAGCACGCATGTGAATCCGCGGAACGGTGCCGCGGCTGCCGCAGCCGGGGCGGGCTGCACGCCTATTCCCACCCGTGGATGGTGTCCGGCACATCCTGAATGAGCTTGATGTCCGGGGCGTTTGGGTTGGCCTGTTCCGGCAGCACGGTGGTTTCCACGCTCTTGGGCGCGGTGTCCCGCTCCGGTTCCGGGTCGGGAATGTCGGGATGCGGCAGGGCGGCGGGTTCCGGAAGCTCCGGCTGGGGTGCTTCCGGCAAGGGTGTGTCGATGGACGGTGTTTCTTCCTCGGCGGGCGGCTGCTCATCCTCCTCATCCTCCACGGGGGCGATGGTGCGGTACATGAACACGCGGTCGCCCTTGATGACGGTGCCGGAGCGGATGTCCGCTGCAATGATGTTGCTGCGGGAGTTCTGGGCGGAAGATACGCGGAGGTTGCCCATGCGGTCGGTGGCGCCGTCGGGCGGGTGGGTGATGAGCACCGCCCCCTCCTGCGGCATCGGGCCGATGATGCGCAGCAGAGCAAAGTGTTTCTCCGGGAACACCTGGTGCACCGCCCCGAGATGCAGCGGCGGAGGCGTCTTGCGCATGGCCGCCTCGCGCTCCGCCTCGGTCACGTGGCGCCTGTCCTGCGCGCTCTGGCAGGCTGCCGCAACCAGGGCCGCCAGCATGAGAGCCGCTGCGGTGTGGATTCCCTTCATGCCTGTTAGGGTAGCACAATACCCGCGCGCGTCAAGTGACGCGGTGCGTCATTGGCAGGCCGGTGGGCGTGAGTATGTGCCTTGCCGTTAAAACAGGGGGGGGACTCCCCACTCGGCGCGCGCCTGCGGCACCCAGGCCGCGAGCATGCTCATCGCTATCTTTCCCGCTTTCGTCATACGCGCCCTATCCCAATGCATTTTCCCCCGCACCGCAAGCACGTTTTGTTCTTTCCTACCGCGCGTTCCCGTGGTATGGTGGAAGCATCGACGTGGCAGGGGAAACAGAACAGAAAATCCGCCTGATGGATGACGTGCTGGCGAGCCAGGTGGCCGCCGGAGAGGTGGTGGAGCGTCCCGCTTCCGTGGTCAAGGAGCTGGTGGAGAACAGCATCGATGCCGGGGCACGCTGCATCCGCGTGGAAATCAGCCGCGGCGGCATCTCCCGCCTCAGGGTGGTGGACGACGGCTGCGGCATGAGCCGCGCGGACGCGGAGATGTGCCTGCTGCGCCACGCCACCAGCAAGCTGCTGGATGCGGCGGGGCTGTTCGATATCCGCCACCTCGGCTTCCGCGGGGAGGCCCTGCCCAGCATCGCGTCCGTGGCGCACATCGACATCACCACGCGCCGCGCGGAGGATGTGGAGGGCACGCGCGTGACCTGCGACGGCGGCGAGATGGAGCCGCCCATGAGCGCCGGCTGCGCCCCAGGCACGGAAATCTGCGTCACCAACCTCTTCTTCAACACCCCCGTGCGCCGCAAATTCCTCAAGAGCGACGAAACGGAGGCAGGCCACGTGGAGCACCAGGTGAAGCTCCACGCCCTCGCGTTCCCCAACATACGTTTCGTCTTCTCCAGGGAGGGGCAGGGCGTGTTCGACGTCCCCGCCACGCACGACCTGCGCCGCCGCATTGCCGACTTCATCGGCCGCGAGCAGGCCGCGCGCCTGATGCGCATGCGGCCCACGGAGGCACCCGGCGTGCGCGTGCACGGCTTCCTGATGCCGATGGCCGCCGCCAACCGCAACCGCCGCATGCAGTTCATCTTCCTCAACGGCAGACCCATCGACGACCCCATCGTGATGCGCGCGGTGAAGGACGGCTTCGGCGGCTTCCCCACGGGGCTGCATCCCGGCCTGTTCCTGTATCTGGAGGTGGACCCCGCGTTGGTGGACGTGAATGTGCATCCCGCCAAGCGCGAGGTGCGCTTCCGCAGACCGTCGGAAATCACGCTCGCGGTCACGGATGCCGTGGCCGCCACCCTCGCCGCCCACGCCCGCGGAGAGAGCGACACCGAAGCCCCCGCACCCGCGCCGCAGGAGCAGGCGCCGCCCGCGGATGCCCCGCGCACGCCGTTCCAACTGCGTCCCGTGCTGGAGCCCAGCCAGGAGGAGCTGCCCCTGCCGCCCGCGCCCAAGCCCCAGCCCGCGCATTCTCCCGCAGAACCCTCCGCGCCGCAGGAGGAGGAGCCCGACCTGCCGAACTTCCGCCACATCGGCACCCTGCACAACACCTATCCCGTGTTCGAGAACAGCGAGGGCCTGGTGCTGCTCGCCCCGCGCGCCGCGCGCGAGCGCATCATCTTCGAGCGCCTGCTGTCGGGCAACAAGCACCCGCTGGCCTCCCAGCGCCTCCTGGTACCGGAAATTCTGGAGATGGACGCGCGCGACATGGGCATTGCGCTGGAGGTGAAGACCCAGATGGAGCAGGCGGGCTTCCTCATCTCGCTGTTCGGACGCAACACCCTGCGCGTGGAGGCCGTGCCCGCGTTCCTGCCGCTGCGCCGCGTGGCGGCTTTCGTGCAGGAACTGCTGCAGCTCTTCACCCGCGGGGAAGTGCGCCTCAACCGCTCCCGCTCGCCCTTTGAGCCCTTCGCCATGCAGCTGGCACGCCAATACGCGCGGCAGGAGGACATCGAGCCCCTGCTGCAGCGTCCCCTCCCCCTGCTGGCGGAGCTGCTGCGCTGCGAAATCCCCTACTGCACCCCCACCGGCAAGCCCACGCTCCTCCCCTTCGCCATGAGCGAGATCAACCGCAAATTCCAAGCCCAGTAACCCATGAAAGAAAACCTTTATTCAGGCAAGTTCCTCAACCTGGCCAGGGAGGGCCGCTGGGAATTTTGCGAGCGCGTCAACGATACCCGCGCCGCCATGATTTTCGCCTGCACGCCCGACAACAAGGTCCTTCTGGTGGAGGAATTCCGCCCGCCCGTCGGTGCCCGCTGCCTCTGTTTCCCCGCCGGGTTGGTGGGTGACGTGGCCCCCGAATCCGCCGCCGCTGCAGCCACCCGCGAGCTGGAGGAGGAGACCGGCTACACCGCCGCCGGCATGCAGTTCCTCTTCTCCGGCCCCAGTTCCCCCGGCCTCACCTCGGAGATGCTCTCCTTCTTCCTCGCCTCCGGCCTCTCCCGCGTTTCGCAGGGCGGCGGCGTGGACGGCGAGAACATCACCGTCCACGAGGTTCCCATGGATTCCATCGACTCCTGGCTCGCCCAAAAGGATGCCGAAGGCATCCTCGTCGATGCCCGCATCTACGCCGGCCTCTACTTCTTGCGTCGCTGACCCTTATTTCCCCGGCGTGGGCACTTCCTTGCCGAGCTTTCTGGCTGTCCAGTCGCGCATGCGTGCAAAGAGCGAGTAGAGCGCGGGCACCAGGAAGATGCCGAAGCACGTGGCCAGCAGCATGCCGTAGAACGTGGTCACGCCGATTTCCACACGGCTGGCGGCACCGGAGCCCGTGGCCACCAGCAGCGGAACAACGCCGAAGATGAAGGACACGGCGGTCATCATCACCGCGCGGAAACGCATGCGCGCGCCGTTGAGCGCGGCATCCTGGATGCGCGTGCCGTTGGTCTCGTGGTCCACCTTGCTGAACTCCACCATCAGGATGGCGTTCTTGGCAGCCAGGCCGATGAGCATCAGCAGACCCAGCTGCACGTAGATGGAAAGCGAGAGCCCGTACAGCTGCGCTCCCATGAGCGCGCCCAGCGTGGCCACCGATACGGACAGCATCACCGGAACCGGCGTGGTCCAGCTCTCATACTGCGCCACCAGGAACAGGTATGCGAAGATGATGGCCATGGCCAGCAGCGGACCAAGCTGGCCCTCGTTCTGGCGCTCCTGGTAAGAGAGGTCCTTCCAGGCGGCCTGCCAGCGGCGGTTGTTGCCGGCGGCCTTCTCCTCCTCGTTGAGCTTGGCAATCTCGTCCTCGATGAAGCGCATGACCTTGCCGGAACCCACACCGGGCTTGCCCATCACGGTGATGTCCGCGCTCATGAGCTGGTTGAAGCGCCCGTAGGACGCCGGCCCCATGCGGTAGGAAAGCGTGCACACCGCGGAGAGCGGCACCATCTCGCCGTCCGTGTTGCGCACCATCTGGTTCAGGATATCGTCCGCCGTGCGGCGGTCCTTCGTGTCGCCCTGGATCATCACCTTGAAGTTGAAGCCGTACAGCGTGAAGTCGTTCACGTAGTAGGATGACATCACGCTCTGCAGGGTGCTGAAGATGGTGTTCACAGGGACCTTGAGGGCCTGCGCCTTGGCGCGGTCCAGCTCCAGGAACACCTGCGGGTTCTCCGCGTTGTACTCGGTGCGGGCCATGGCGACGAGCTCCTGGTTGGCCATGAGGCGCTCCATGAGAATTTTGGCGGTGTTGCCGAGGTCCACGGGCGTGGCGTCACCGGAGCCCTGCAGCACCAGGGAGATGCCGCCCGTGACGCCCAGGCCCTGGATGGCGGGCGGTGTGACGGCCATGATGTTGGCCTCCGGGATGTCGGAGCAGGCGGCGTTGATCTTGGCGGCAATCTTGGAAACGTGCAGCTCGGGGTCCTTGCGCTGGTCCCAGGGTTTGAGCATGATCATGATCATGCCGTTCTGCTCGCCTGAGCCGGAGGTGATGCTGAACCCGCTCATGGCGTTGTACTTGTCGATGCCCTCAATCTTGGAAAGGCGCTCCTCCACCTGGCGCATCACCTTGTCGGTGCGCTGCTTGGCGGTGGCGGTGCCTTCCATGGAGACCATGGCGAGCAGGGCGCCCTTGTCCTCCGTGGGAATGAACGAGTTGTTGAGGCCGCGCGGGATGAAAAGGTTCTCCGGCTTGTAGCGGCGGTCCGCCTGCTCCGCCTGGAACTTGGCGCGCTTCGCGGGGTCTTTCATGATTTCCTCCATCTTGGCGGTCATGCCCGTCATCTCGCCGATGGGCTTCATCACAAAGTCCGGCAGGCCTGCGTAGTACAGGTAGTTGGCACCCAGCACCAGCAGTACAACCAGCACCGTGAGCCATGCGTTGCGAACCAGGATGCCGGATACGCGCAGGTAGAAGTTGCGCCCCTTCTCCAGCGCCCAGTTGAACGGCCCGAACAATATCACCCGCGCGCGCCGCGGCTGCTTGTCCGCAGGCCGCAGGATGAGCGCGCACAGGGCGGGGGAGAGGGTGAGGGCGTTGATGGTGGAGAAGCAGAGCGCCACGCACATGGTGACGGAGAACTGGGTGTAGATGACGCCCACCATGCCGCCGTAGAAGGCGATGGGCACGTACACGGCCAGGGTGACCAGGGTGGTGGCGATGACGGGCCCGGTGATTTGCCGCATGCTCTTGATGGCGGCGTCGAGGGGCCGCAGCTTCTCCTCCTGGATGAGGCGCATGGCATTCTCCACCACCACGATGGCGTCATCCACCAGCGAGCCGATCACCAGGATGAGGCCGAACATGGTCAGCACGTTCAGCGAGTACCCCAGCACGTGCATCACCATGAACGCTCCCAGCAGCGACACCGGGATGGCGATGGCCGGAATCAGCGTGGCGCGCCAGTCCTGCAGGAAGATGAACGTCACGAATATCACCAGCGCCAGAGCCAGCCCCAGCGTGAAGATACTCTCCTTCATCGTGGCGTCGATGGCGCGCGTGGGGTCGTACGCGGCGGTCCACTCCACGCCCTCCGGGAACTCGATGCCCTTGATGCAGTCATGCACCTTGAGCACGGTGGCGAGGGCGTTGGCCTCGTTGTTGCGGAAGATGATCATGCCGACGCTGTTCTTGCCGTTGAGTCGGCTGTAGCCGCTGTTGCGCTCGGAGCCCAGCTCCACGGTGGCGATGTCGCGTAGGTAGGTGACGTGTCCGTTCTCTCCGCGCTTCACGATGATGTTGCCGAACTGCTCGGCGGTCTTGAGGCGGCCTGTGGCGGTCACCTTGAAGGTGGCGTAGGCCTGCTCGTCCTCAGAGCCAACGGAACCGGCGGCTGCCTGGATGTTCTGGGCGTTGATGGCGTCGCGCACGTCCTGCGGGGTGATGTTGAGGGCGTTCATGCGTGTGGTGTTCATCCACACGCGCATGGAGTAGTTGCGCGGCGGCAGGATATCCGCGCTGGATACGCCGTCCACCTGGCACACCACGTCCTTCACGTTCATGCGCAGCCAGCTGGAGAGCTCCAGGATGCTCATCTTGTTCTCGTCGCACGTGAAGCAGATGGAGTTGAGCATGTCCCCGGTGCGCTTGCGCACGTTGTAGCCGGTTTGCTTGATTTCGGAGGGCAGCTTGGATTCCACGGCCTTGATGGCGTTGGAGACGTTCACCTGCGCCATGTCGTCGCTGGTGCCCACCTTGAAGATAAGGGTGAGGGAGTATGAGCCGTCGTTGCCGCAGGTGGAGTAGAAGTACTCCAGGTCGTCCATGCCGATGAGCTGTTCCTCCACGGGTGCGGCCACCACCTCCGCCACCTCTTCGGAGCTGGCGCCGGCGTAGTTCATGCGCACGGAGATGGTGGGCGGGGAAACCTCCGGGTATTCCGAGATGGGCATCTTGCTCAGGCACAGGATGCCGCCCAGCATCATCAGGATGGAGATGACGAAGGCGAACTTGGGACGGTGGATGAAGAATTCGGAAAACATAGCCGTAAAATGGGGAAGGGGGTTATTGGGCGTTGGCGGGGGACACGGCGCAGCCGTCCTCCAGGTCTGCGAGGTTGGTGGTGATGACGGTCATGCCGGGCTCCAGCCCGTGGGTGACCGCGGTGAGCCCGTCGTCCGTGCTGCCGCCGATGATGACGTTCACGCGCCTGGCGTGGCCGTCCTCCATCACGTACACGTACTTGCCGCGCGTGTCTGTCAGGAGCGCCTGCGCCGGCACGGCCGCCACCTTGAACTGCGGGTTGCGGCGTATCTTGAGCGTGACCACGCCGCCGGGGATGAGCTTGCCGTCCGCGTTGGGGAACTCCGCCCAGATGTTCTGCGTGTCGGTCTGCTCCTGCAGGTGGTTGTCGCAGAATGCAATCTTGCCGGCCTCCTTGTAGGCCTGCCCGGTGGCGGTCACCAGCGTGATGTCCGCCTCCTTCACCAGTCGCCCGGCGTTGCCGAAGGCGCTCATGAGCGCGGTCTCGCTCAGCGGGAAGCGCACATAGACCGGGTTGGTCTGCACCACGATGGCCAGCGGCGTGCGCGTGGAGATGTAGGCACCCTCCGAGATTTTCGCGCGGCCGATGACACCGTCCATGGGCGCGCAGATGGTGCAGCGCGCCAGGTCGTCCTCCGCCACGCGCAGGGCGGCCTCCGCAGCGCGTTTCATGGCCTGGGCCTCACCCAGCGTGGCGCGTGCGCTCTCCAGCTCGTCCTTGCTGGAAGCGCTGCTCTTCACCAGGAATTTCTGGCGGTCGAATTTCTGCTTGGCATCGTGGATGCTAACGTCCAGCTGAGCGATGGCGGCCTTGCGCACATCCACCGCGGCCTGATAGTGTGTGGGGTCGATGCGGAAGAGCACGTCCCCCTTGTGGACCATCTGACCCTCCTGGAAAGGCATTTCTTTGAGTAGGCCCTGCACCTGGGAGGTGATGAGCACCTTGTTGATGGCCTCCACCTGGGCGCCGGAAACGGTCAGCTCGGTGGGGTCCTCCATGAGCTTCACCTCGGCGGTTTCCACCTCCACGGGCTTGTCGGCCTCCTGGCCGGACTGCGTGGTGGTGCGCTCCACCTTCTCCTCCGGGAAGACGGGGATGACCGTGCCGCCCACGCGCGTCTTGTGGGAGCCGTCGGCAATCACGGTCTCGCCTTCCTGGATCCCGTCGTAGATGGCCTGGTGGCGGCCCTGCACGGTTCCGGCTATCACCTCCCTGCGGGAGACGGTGTTCTGGTCGTCGATGGTGTAGACGTAGGAGCCCGTGGAGTCGTGGTGTACGGCGGTGAGCGGCACCATCACCACTTCGGCGGTCTCGCGGAGCTTCACGTACACGGAGCTGATGCCCGCAGGCACCAGCTCCTGCTCCGCGTTGGGGAACTCCGCCCACAGCGTGTAGGTGTCGGAGCCGCCGCTGAGCAGGTTGTCCACAATCTTCACCTGACCCGCGCTGCCGTACTCCAGCCCGGCGGCGGTGCGGATGCGCACGTCCGCCAGTTTGCCGATTTCATTCGGCCCGCGGAAGATGGCGTTCACATCGTATTGGCTGAGCGGGAAGCGCACATAGATGGGGTCCACCTGGTTGATGACGGCCAGCTCCTCCGCCGGGGTGATGTAGTTGCCGGGGGAAACGAGCAGGCGGCCGATGCGCCCCGTCACCTACGCGCGGATGGTGCAATCTTCGAGGTTCTTCTTGGCGCGCACCAGCTCGGCCTCCGCAGCCACCTTCTTGGCGCGGCAGGTGGCCAGCGCCGCCACGGCCGTCTCGTACGCCTCCTGGCTGGCCGCCTGGTTGCCGGCCAGGGCCGACATGCGCTTCACGCGGTTCTGCGCGTACACCATGCGTTCCTCCAGCTCGGTGATGGCGGCCTCCGCCTGCTGCACTGCAGCCTCGTAGCGCAGCGGGTCGATGCGCATCAGCACATCCCCCTTGTGCACCAGGCGCCCCTCCTTGAAATTCACCTCCTGCAGGTAGCCCTCCACCGCGCAGTGGATGCTCACGGAATCGATGGCTTCCGTGGCGCCCACGCTCCTGCGGATGATGCGGTCCTGGCCCTTCACGGCCTTCTCCACCTGCACGCGCGGTGTCGCCGCTCCGGGCATCTGCCCCAGCGCCACCCCGCCCAGCAGCACCACCGCCGCCATTGCTTTCATGGTCTTCATAGCCTTTGAAAATTGTTTCTTT
>JAKSOT010000070.1 GCA_024405455.1 Akkermansia sp.
TCCGGGAACGGCATGTCGCCGAACTCGTACCCGGCGCGCGGCGCCAGGCGCGCCACGGCCTGCTGGGAGAAGTACATGGCGCCCACGCCCATGTCGCCGGACCACTCGTCCACGCCGCCGTCCGCCTGGTAGTCCACGGGGACGAAGGCGAGCTCGTTGAGCCAGGGCATGATGTGGCCCTCCGGGTCAACGTATCCGGCGGCCAGCGAGGTGCCCATGGCGATGCCGAGCACGGCGTCGTCGTTGAGCGCCATGGCGCCCGCCAGCGCGGTCACCTCGCCGTCGTTCACCACCTCGAACGGCACGTCCTTGCCCATGCGCTCGCACCAGCGGTCCTTCAGCGTGAAGAACATGCGGCGCGTCACGCGCTCGAAGTCGTCCTTGGCGATACCGCGGAAGAGGGAAGCCACCTTGGGCTCGTTGTTCACGTACACGCCGGCGGCGGAACCGCCGATGGCGTCCACCTGCGGCAGGTGCTTGGCCGCGCGGATGAGGGAGTCATCCACGCCCTCCAGCTGGTAGTTGGGGTCGGTCTGGTGGTAGGGGTCCCACACGATTTCCTCGGAGAACACCACCTCGCCGTTCACCACGGCGGCGGCCTTGCGGTCGGAGCCGCCCAGGTCGAACCCGATGCGGTAGCCGTCCAGGTTGCGGCCCAGGGAGACGGAGGAGGACTTCTCCTCCGGCAGGTCGGCGGCGGATGCCACCTTCACGATGGTGAAGTGCTGGCCGTACACGCTGTTCTCATAATCCCAGTCGAACTCGCGGGAGCCGCCCTCGCGGTAGATGTCGGAGAGCATGTCCGCAATCGCGTCGTCCCCGGCCACCATGAGCGTGCAGCCGCCCTTCATCCAGAGGAGGAACTTCACGATGCGCTCCACGTATGTGCGGTTGAGCGCCACGTTCTCGCCCTCGTGCGGCAGCACCGTGCCGCTCCAGCGGAAGCACGTGCCGTCCAGGCGCGTCATGGCCATATCCAAGCGGTGCGCGCCGGGCGTCGCCGCCACTTTTTCCTGGTACGCGCGCGTCCACAGCACGGGCGCCACGAAATCCGGATCCAACACGGGTATGTATTTCGGTGAGATATTCATAACTGAAAAACGTTGCACCCTTTTATCATGAAAAGGGCGTTCCTTCAAGTGTAAACCGCGCATCATCCCGCGCAATCTACACGCGCGCCAAAAAAAATCGGGGGCTCTTGCGAACCCCCGATGAAATACGTGAATTATTTGCTAGAGTCTGTCAACTTAGGCGGCCTTGCGGCAGCGGGGGCACTTGCCCCAGGCGGGACGCTGCACCTTCTTGCCCCAGGCGGGAGCCTTCTTGCCCCAAGCCTGATGGCGGGGAGCAGCGAAGTGCGGGCGCTGAATCTTCTTGCCCCAAGCGGGACGCTGAATCTTCTTGCCCCAAGCCATGTGGTGGCGGCGCGGAGCCTGCTTCTTGCAGCACTTGCCGCACTTCTGGCACTTGGCGCACTTCTGGCACTTGCAGCACTTGGCGCACTTGCCCCAGGCCTGACGGCGGGGAGCCTGCTTGCCCCAGGCGGGAGCCTTCTTGCCCCAGGTCATGTGGTGGCGGCACGGTGCCTGCTTGCAGCAACGCTTGCCCCAGACGGGACGATGGGCCTTCTTGCCCCAGGCCTGACGGCGGGGAGCCTTCTTGCCCCAGGCGGGTGCCTTCTTGCCCCAGGTCATGTGGTGGCGGCGCGGAGCCTGCTTCTTGCCCCAGACGGGACGGTGGGCCTTCTTGCCCCAAGCCTGATGACGGGGAGCCTTCTTGCCCCAAGTCATGTGATGACGGCGGGGAGCCTGCTTGCCCCACTGCTGCGGAGCCTTGGGAGCCTGCTTAGCCCACTGCGGGCGCTGGGGCATCTGCTTGCCCCAAGCGGGACGCTGCGGAGCCTTCTTGGCCCACTGCGGGCGCTGCGGCATCTGCTTGCCCCAAGCGGGACGCTGCGGAGCCTTGGGGGCTACCTGCGGGCGCTGGGGCATCTGCTTGCCCCACTGCGGGCGCTGGGGAGCCTTGGGGGCTACCTGCGGGCGCTGCTGCGGGCCCTGCTGACGCCACTGGGGGCGCTGGCCGGGACGCTGGCCCTGCCACTGGTGGCGCTGCCCGGGCTGGCCCATGTGATGGCCGTGGCGGTGCTGCTGGACGGCCTGGGGAGCCTGCATGGGAGCGGGCGCCTTCGGAGCCTGGGGAGCACCCTGCGGCTGCTGGGCAAGCATGGGAAGAGCGGCCAGAACAGAGATAAGTAATGCTGTCTTCATATTGCTTAGTTCGGTTAGTATTTACTAGTAAACGCGGGGACACTCGCCCCCAACGTCTCTGGGAACGAGTGTCCTCTTGAGAATTCAACAGTTTATTTGCCGTTTTTGGAGAAAAACTCGCGCAGGGAGTTGAAATCGTCCTCCCCCACGGCATCGGCGCGGGCAATGGCCTCCCTTTGGGCGGCGGTGATCTGCGCGGCGCCCTTGCCGGCCAGGGCCAGCATCTGCGCCATCTCGTCCGCCGTGAACACGGCCTCCTCCCCGGAGCCCTGCACCTCCACGTACTCCCCGCGCTCCGTGAGCACCACGTTCATGTCCACCTCCGCATCCCTGTCCTCCACGTAGCAGAGGTCCAGCAGGGGCGTGCCCTCCAGCTTGCCCACGGACACGGCGGAGACGAGCTGCTTCATGGGGCTCTTCTCCAGCGAGCCGTTGGCCACCAGCTTGTTGAGGGCAATCGCCAGGGCCACGGCGGCGCCGGTGATGCTGGCGGTGCGCGTGCCGCCGTCCGCCTCCAGCACGTCGCAGTCCACCCACACCGTGCGCTCGCCCAGGGCCTCCAGGTCCATCACGGCGCGCAGCGAGCGGCCGATGAGGCGCTGGATCTCCACGGAGCGGCCGTCCTGCTTCCCGCTGGCGATGTCGCGCTTCTTGCGGTCCAGCGTGGAATACGGCAGCATGGAGTATTCCGCGGTGAGCCAGCCGCCCGGCACGTGCTGGTTCTTCATCCAGCGCGGCACGTCCTCCTCAACGGTCACCGCGCAAATCACGCGCGTGTTGCCGAAACACGAGAGCACGGAGGCCGTGGCGTGCGGCGCCACGTTCAATACGAATTCAAGCGGGCGCATGGCATCCAGCCCGCGGTGGTCAATGCGTTCCATAAGGCGGCAGCATAGCACAAACCAAGCGCGGGTACAACCGCAAAATGCGCCGGGCTCCGGCGCTCCGGAATTGACATGTGGGTACGGGCGTGGTAGAAAGGGGGCGGACATGCGGGGAACCATTGAACAGGCGCTGCGGCTGGGATTTTTTATCCTGGGACTGGCCGTGGTGATCTACGGCGTGGATGCGCTGGTGTTTGCGCCGCGGCGGATGCCGCCGTGCGTGCAGGAGCAGCTGCCGCCGGGGCGGATATGCCTGGATTCCCTGCTGCAGCGCTACGGGAACAAGGTGGTGTGGATCGACGCGCGGAGCGAGGCCGACTTTGAGCTGAACCACCTGATGCTCAACGAGAACCGCATGTTCCCCATCCGCAAGGGGGCGGCGCTTCAGGAGCAGGTGGACGCCGCCATGGAGCGCATGCTGGCGGCGGCGGAGCTGGGGGAGTGCATTGTGGTGTTCTGCACGGTTGACTGCGGCTCATCGGAGGAGGTGGCGGCGCACCTGCGCTCCCTGGGCATCATAGAAGCCCCCATCTACGTGCTGGAGGGCGGCTGGGACATCTTGCGCCGCGACACCAAACTGACAGGGAAGTGAGATGCACGGAGTGCGTCTCACTTCCCTCATTTACAATCTACAATCTACAATTTACAATTTACAATTTACAATTTGGGAAGCTAGCGCACGCTCCGCGTGCGACGAATTTTCAAAATTGTCAATTCATCGGGGTTTATAGGTGTCTTCCGGAGCCTGTTCCGCCTCGCAGCCTTCCTTTTCGGGGTTGGCGTCGGGGTCGTAGGAGTTCAGGACGGCGTTCTGCACCTTGCCGAGGGAGGCGAGCTGGGCTTCGATGCGCTCGCTCATCTGGTAGCTGAGGGTGACGAGCTGCGGGATGGCCTTCTTCAATTCCTTGATGTTCTTCTGGGCGTTCTTGACGTTCTGGCGGTCCTGGGTGGAAGCCTGCGGCAAGGCGGCAGCGCCCCAGCCGCCGCGTCCCCCGCGGCCACCGCCCCAGCCACCGCGGCCACCCTGGCCGCCGGGCATCCCCCAGCCGCCGGGGCCACCCTGGCCGCCACGGCCGCCCTGCCCTTTCTGGTCGTCACCCTGGCCGCCTTCACCTCCGCGGCCGCCGGGATTGGTCCATTCGGGGTGTTCCTCGGCCCAGCGGTTGGCCATGCGGCCGAGGCCTGTGGGGTCGTTCTTGGCGAGTGCCTTGTCCCTTTTCTTTTCAAGCTTTTCCTGGATGGAGGCAATCTTGGCGCGCTGCTGGTCTATGCTGTTGCGGGAGCTCCTGATCTTGGCATCCACGGAGCGCTTGGATTTCACCAGGGCCACGGTGGATTCCAGCAGCTTCCTGCGCAGGGCCTTGGCCTTGGCGGCGGCCTTGGCAGCCTCCTTGGCGGCCTCCTCCTCCGCAGCCTTGGCCACGGCGGCCTCTTGGGCGGCCGCCTTGTCGTCCGCCTTCACCGCGGCGGGTTGCGGTTCGGCGGGGGCGGGCTTCTCCACGGCCTTGGCAGGGGCGGGAGTCTCCTCCTCCACGGCATCCTCGTCGATGGTGTCGGCGTCCCACTCCTCGTCAATGAGCTTTTGCGCCTCCGAAGCCTCCTTGGCGAAATCCTCTCCGTAGAGGTTGGTCATTTCCTGCTTGCTGAGGCCCTGCCCCTCCGCGGCATCCACGGGCGCGGGCGCGGTGTACAGGCAGAATGCAAGGAGCGGCAGCAGCGGGTGTGTCTTCATGGCGAACGGGATGCGTTTTACATGTATGGGAACGCACTGGAGCCACCCATTCAACATGCGTGCCATGAAAAAAGCCTTTCCGCGCGGGCGGAAAGGCTTTGTCCAGTTATCGGAAAACTGGTAAGCTCGCTTAGGCCTGGGGCTGGGCGGGCTGCTGAACAAGCACAAGGCGCAGCGGCGTGCGAGCCATCAGCTCGCCGTCGAGCGTCACGTCAACGCTGTAGTTGCCGGACTTCTCGAAGCGGAGGCCCTGGAAGTTCATGATGAGGTTGCGGGTGAGGAACGTGGCACCCTCGGGGAGGGCCACCTTGAGGTCACCAACGATGGGCATGCGCTCCTTGTCGAGCGGAGTGCCGTCTTCGTCCACAATGGCAATGCCGAGCTTGTGCTCGCCGGCGTCCTCGGGAGTGAGGCACATGCGGAGGGCAAGAGCGCAGGCGGGGTGAACCACCGGGAACTGGCGGGCAAAGAGAGTATCGAAGGCGCCCTGCACGCAGAGCTTGCCCTGATAATCGGCGGCGTAGTCGCAAAGAACGGCAACTTGGATATCCATAGCTTTAATCGATTTAGTTGTGATGATGAGATGAACTTCCGGGGAACGGAAGCCCGATAACAGGGGTATTTTTAACAGATACCGCCGCCATTGCAAGCCAAAAGTGCAATTATGGCAAAAAAACTGTTACGGATTACTTAAGCACGCGTCCGATTTCCCTGTTGGCGGCTGCGATGATGGGAATGGATGACACGGCGATGCAGATGAGCAGCATGGCGGCAATGAGGTGAATCTCCGGCATGATTTCATCCAGCTTCAGGGAGTAGCGGCTCATCTTGAAGAACTGGGTGACGATAATCTGCTGGGACTGCATGAAGGTGACCACGGCGGCGGCGAAGGAGAGGCCGACGAGCAGCAGGTTCTCCACCAGGAAGGCGCCGACGAGCAGGGCGGGGTGGATGCCGAAGCTCTTCATGAGCGTGTAGATGTACTCGTTCTGGCGGTACTCCATGCCGGCGAGGGCGGTGAGGAGGATGCCGACGATGCCAACGATGCCGATGCAGAAGGCGGCGCGGCACTGGTTCTGGTTGCTGAGCACCACGTCCATCTCACGCAGCATCCTGGAGGCGGAAATGACGTGGCCCTGCGCGCCCTCCATGCGCATCATGTTCTGGAAGTAGGTTTCCACGCGGGTGAGGGAATGGGCGCCCTCCAGGTTGCGGACGCGGGTGATGATGCGCTGCATGGTGCTGCCGCGGTTGGAGGTGAGGCTCTCCGCCGTTTCCGGAGGAATGATGATGCAGCCGTCCGGCGCGAGGCGCATGAGCATGTGGTCCGGCGGCAGGTGGCGCACCAGCAGGGTGCGGCTGGTGGAATCCCCCGTCAGGCGCACATCCCTGGGGCCTGGGCGGAAGACGGGCCTGTCCATGGGGCAGAGCAGGCAGGGGCCGGCGCTGGGGGAGAGCAGCGGCACAAACTGGGAGGAGCGCTGGAAATCGTACGTGAAGATGGACACGCTGCGCTGGTCCACCATGGCGGAACCCACGGCGCGCACGGCCATGGAATCCACATCCAGCAGGTCGCTCAGCTCCTGCTCCGTGGGCAGGGCGGTCGCGTTCCCGCCGGGGGCGCTGAAAATCATCATCTGCACCAGGTCGCCGCCCTGCGTGCGGATTTTGTCGCGCAGGGCCTTGGCGGTGATGACGTAGCTGCCCAGGAAGCACAGCGCGCACAGGGAAAGGAAGAACACCACCAGCACCCGCGCCAGCGGGCTGGAGATGCGCGATACCCACCGGTTCAGGGTGTCCCTAGCCAGGTAGAGTGCTGTCAAAATCAATGATTTCATCGGCCAGTTCGAGCAGGCGGGAATCATGCGTGCTGATGATGCAGATGCGGTCCGCCGCATCCTTGAGCACAAGCTTCTTGATGATGTCGGTGTTGGCGTCGTCCAGCCCGGAGGTGGGCTCGTCCAGCAGGACGGTGGGTGCGCCTTTCATGAGGGTTCTGGCAAGGGCGGCGCGCTGGGCCTGGCCGCCGGAGAGCTTGTCTGCGCGGCGGCGGCGCAGCTCGGTGAGCCCCAAGTCGCGCAGCAGCTCCTCGCAGCGGGGCTTCCACTCGCGGTTGGGCAGCATGGCCATTTCCGCGGCCAGGCGCAGGTTGCGCTCCACGCTCATGAGGGGCAGCAGGTTGATGCCCTGGAACATGTACGCCACGTCGCGCCGGCGGTAGCGGCGGCTGGTGACCTTCAGGCCGGTGGGAGTGGTGATGCTGCCGGCATCAGCCATGAGGTAGCCTGCCAGGAGTTTCAGGAGGGTTGTTTTCCCGGAGCCGGAGTAGCCCTTGAGCACGGTGATGCCGGTTCGGAATTCATGCGAGAAGTCGCGGAAGACGGGAGCGTCGCTCGTGTAGGCGAAGGCCAGGTGCTCGCAAATCAGCTTCATCTCTCTCCCGCGGCAGCGTGGTCACTTGGTGTCCTTGGGGCGCAGCACGATGTTGCGCTCCGCGATGAGCACAATGTTGCAATCCGGGAACAGGCGCTCCACCAGCTGCTCCCAGTTCTCGCAGTCGGAGGCCTCCGGGCGGCTGAGCATCTGGGCCTTGCCCTCCACGCGCAGCTCCTCCCCGCACTCGAAGACCAGCGAGGCCTTGGCATTGCTGCCCAGCATGGAGTAGGCGGTGTCGAAATCCTCCGGCGGCAGGCGGAAGAAATACACCAGCATGTCCGTGCTGCCGTTGTGCTCCACGCGGTGGTGGTCGTACCTGCCGCAGAGCTTCTTGCCGTCCGGCAGTGCCACCTCTGCGGTGAACTGCTGCGGCGGCAGCTGGGTGAGCTCGCTCTGGCTGAGGTTGATGGTGATGTAGAAGGCGGAGTCGTCGCACACGGAGGCGAAGGGCTGCGCGCTCACGGCAACGTGCTCGAAGGGCTTGGTGCGGTCCTCCGGCAGGGTGATGTTGTACTGCAGGCGGCCGGTGTAGGGCATCTTGAGCGTGTTGCCCAGGTGGGAGCGCTCAAACTCCTCGCGCTTGCGCTCCGGCATGCGCTTGAGCTCCCTCTGCAGGAGATTGATGCGCTCCTCGATGTCCGCCAGGGCCTCCTCGGTGGGCTGATCGCCTTCGGCCACCATGTCCTTGGCGAACTTGCGCTCGTCCTCGGTGAGGGACTGGAGGTAGAAGCGCACCTTCTCGCGCTGGGCCTCCAGCTTGCGGATTTCATCACGCTTGGCGAGCTTGTCCTTGGAGATTTGCAGCTCCATCTCCTCGCGCTCCTGCTCCTCCTTCTCCTTGTTGACGCGGGCGATGACGGTGCCGCGCTCCAGGCGCCCGGAGGGGTCCGCCAGGTCGGTGACCACGCCGCGCTCCAGGGAGAGCGTGGTGGCTTGCTCCGGTACGATTTTGGCGGGGTACGAGGCCACGGTGACGGGCTGCGCGCCTGCCGCGCCGCAGAGCGCGAGCGCGGCGAGGGAGACAAGGCTGGTGCGAATTGCGGGCATAGCGAGTTACATGGGGAAACCCATACCGCCGGTGACCTTGCGCATCTCCTTTTCAGCGAGCTCCTTGGCGCCGTTGAGCGCGCCCTGCACGGCCTTGAGCACCAGGGATTGCAGGAACTCGGCGTCGTCCGGGTCCACCACGGAGGGGTCGATGGCGATATCGGTGATCATGCCGTCGCCGGTGGCGGTGGCCTTGACCTTGCCGCCGGCTTCCTCCGCGGTGAATTTCATCTCGGAGAGGCGGGCCTGTGCATTGGCCATGTTGGCCTGCATGGCCTGGGCCTGTTTCATGAGTTTCTGGAGGTTCATACGGTGGGGTTCTGTTTGATGAGGGTTGCGTGGAAGGTATCCAGCGCCTGCTGGATGAGGGGGTCCCGGTAGAATTCGTCGTCGCTGGGGCGCAGGCTGGGTGCGGGTTCCGGTGCGGGTGCGGGCGGGGCTGCCTTCTTGGGGGCCTCCACCACCACGGCCGCGGGCGGCGGTGTCTCCGGCGGCGGAGGCGCGGGCAGGCTGTCGTCCGTCACCACGCTCACTTTCACCTCATGCCCGCAGAGCGCGAGGCTGAGCCGGCGGATGAGCGCGGCCACGTCCTCGCTGTACAGCGCGTCGCGGGTGCCGATGTCCTGCGGGTGGATGGCCACGCACGCGCGGCCGTCGTCATCGCTGATGAACATGGTGTTGCCGATGAGATTTCCCTGGATGGGGGATTGCTCGCGCATCTGCTCCAGCAGCTGCTCCCAGAGCTCCGGGGTGAGCGGGCGGTTCTCCACCGGCGCGGGTTCCTCCGCCGCGGGAGCGGCGTCGCTAAACATGGGAGGTGCATCGTCAATGGGCTCCAGCGTGCGCGCGGGGGCTTCCGGCGCGGGGGTGGGTTCGGGCTGCGGTTCCGGCGCAGGGGCAGGCGCAGGTGTAGGAACAGGCGCGGGGGCCGCTTGCGGAACGGGTGCGGGCTGCGGCGCGGGTGCCGCGGCGCCGGGCATGGGAACCACCGGCAGGGTGGTGGTGGCAATGGGCCTTTCCGGCAGGGGTGCGCCGTTGAGCGCGCGGATGATGTCGCTGATGTTGGCCTCCGCCAGGGAGTGCACGGCCTGGATGAGGCCCATCTCCAAATGCAGGCGCTTGTTGGTGCTCCAGCGCATGTGCTCCTCCGCGGTGGAAAGCACTTCCATGAGCCGCACAATCTTGTCGGACTGCGTCTGCGCCAGCAGCTTGGTGAGCGTGTCGCGCCACTGTTCCGGCACGGCCAGGTTGGCCTCCTCCGGCGCCACCTTCAGGATGAGCAGCTCGCGCACCGCCCCCATGATTTCGGAAAGCAGCTGCCCCATGTCGCGCCCGGCCTCGGAGAGCTCGTGCACCAGGTGCAGCAGGCTCGGCAGCTGCCGGTCCAGAATGTACGCCAGCGCGCGCGCCACCGTCTCGCGGCTCGTCACGCCGAAGATGTCGTTCACGTTCTGCTCGTCGATGCTGTTGCCGCAGAACGACACCAGCTGGTCCAGCATGGACTGGGCGTCTCGCATGCCGCCGTCCGCCACGCGGGCGATGGCGTAGGATGCGGGTTCCGTGAGCTTCACGCCCTCGTTGGCGGCTATGTTCACCAGGTGCTTCGCAATGATGTCCGTGGGGATGGGGCGCAAGTCGAAACGCTGGCAGCGGGACAGGATGGTGGGCAAAATCTTGTGCGGCTCCGTGGTGGCGAAGATGAACATCACGTGCGCCGGCGGCTCCTCCAGCGTCTTCAGCAGCGCGTTGAAGGACTCCTTCGTCAGCATGTGCACCTCGTCGATGTAGATGATGCGGTACTGCCCGCGGGTGGGGGCGAAGCGCACGTTGTCGCGCAGGTCGCGGATGTTGTCGATGCCGCGGTTGGAGGCGCCGTCGATTTCCAGCACGTCCAGGCTGCGGCCCTCTGCAATCTCGCGGCACACGTCCTCGTCGGGGTCGAAATCCACCTTGGGTCCGCCCGTGCAGTTGAGCGCCTTGGCGAAGATGCGGGCCGTGGAGGTCTTGCCCGTGCCGCGCGGCCCCACAAAGAGGTACGCGTGCGCCAGCCGCTTCTGCTCAATCGCATTGCACAGCGTGCGCACCACATGGTCCTGCCCCAGCACGTCCTTGAACGTTTGGGGGCGGTATTTCCTGGCAAAGACCTGGTAGCTCACCCGCTCATTCTACCCCATTCCCTCCCCCACCGCAAGGATGAATTTCGTTCCGCAACGGGCGCGCGCGGTGCGGCGTGCAACGCCGCCGCATGCGCCTCATTCCCCCGGAACGAGGATGATGTCATACCCGAAGATATCGGTGAACATGGCGCCCTTGGAGCGGAGGGCGGAATTCTCCAGCGCCAGGTCGTGGATGCCGGGGATGCGGATTTCCAGGCGGCGGCCGTTGATGGCGGTGGAGAAGCGGGTGATGCGGTGGGAGTGGGCGCGCTCCATGGCCTCCGCCACGCGGAGGATGGCGGCGAGCTTCTGGACGCGGAGGCGGTTGTCGAGGTCGAGCTCGGAGTACCCGTGGTCGCGCGTGGTGGGGGCTCCGTGGCGGTGGTAGCGTGCCAGCAGGCCGACAATCTCGACATCTCGGCGGGAGAGGCCGAAGATTTCCGAGTTGAGGATGATGTACTGGCTGTGGTGGTGGTGGTTCTTGGGGCTGATGTAGCTGCCTACCTCATGGAGGATGCATGCGACCTTGAGCAGGAGGCGGTCGTGCCGGGAGAGGCCGTGAAGCTCCTTCAACTGGTCGAAGAGAGCCATGGAGAGGCGGCGTATGTGCTGGGAGTGGGCGCGGTCCACGCGGTAGCGGTTGGCCAGGAGCATGGAGAAGTGCGCCACTTCCTCCTCCAGCGCCACGTCGTCCTGCTGGGAGGGCATGAGGTTGGCGAGGAAGGCGAGCTGCGAGGAGGCGTCCCCGGGGCAGATGATGCGCGCGGGCTCCAGCCCGCGGATGATGGAGAGGCAGATGACCACCGTGGGCAGCACGGCCGGCATGGCGGCAAAGTCCTCCCGGTAGCGCTCCATGCGCTGGCTCGCCGGCGTTTCCGCTATCTCGTCCGCCAGGCGCTCCAGGGATTCCTCCGTCACCGTGCCGCCCGCCAGCGGGGACTGCAGGCGGTGGAAGTCCGGCCCGAAGACGACAAGCGCGTCCGGCGGCTCCTGCAGCACGGGCTCAATGTCGTAGAAGATCTGCTCCAGATTGCCGCGGATGTGCTCGCGGATGCGGGAGCACTCGTCGGCGGTGTCGCTGTCCTGGCGTGCGATGGAGATGCCGGTGCGGTGGGCGCCCATGCGGTAGCTGGCGTAGTAGCTGATGCGGCCCTTGTCGAACAGCAGCAGGCGCGTGTTGCCGGGGCCCACGTGGAGCACCAGCACGCGCTGCCCCTGCAGCTCCGCGTCATGCTCCAGCACCTCCTGCATGCTCAGGTAGAGCAGGCGCGTCATCTCGCCGTCGTCCATCACCTCCAGCTCCAGCCCGCAGCTGATCTGCAGGCGGTTCACCAGGGTGTCCATGTTGTGGACGTCCAGCAGGATGTTGGTGGCCAGCAGGCGCACCTGCATCTCGCCCGCCTTGCGGTACTCGTCCAGCAGCGTGGTGTAGCCCTGCGCTATCTGCACGCAGCGGTCCATGGTCTCGCGAGTCACGATGCCGCCGGTGAAGACGTCCTGCGCCAGGTTGACGGGCTGGGTGAGCACGTCCACCACGCGGTTGCCGCTGTCGGTGGTTTCCGCCACCATCATGGAGACGGCGCTGGCGCCCAAAAAGATGACGGCCTGGAAGCGCGGCGCCGCCTGTGTGGCGGTGCGGCGCTTGCGTGCGGGTTGGTCCTGCGGCTTGCTGCGCGGCATGGCGGTGCGGCGGGCGCTACCCCGCATCAGAACGGAATGTCGTCGTCAGCCTCGTTGGGCAGGGGGGCGGGAGCCTGCGGCTGCGGGGCCGGAGCCTGCTGAGGCGCGGGGGCGGGAGCCTGTTGCTGGTATCCGCCCTGCTGGGGGTAACCGCCCTGGCGCTGCTGCTGGTATCCGCCCTGGCGCTGGTAGTTGCCGCCGCCGTAGTTGCCGCGCTGCTGGTATCCGCCCTGCTGGTAGCCGCCGCCCTGGGGGCCTCCCTGGCCGTTGTTCTCGCGGCGCTGCAGCAGCTGGATGTTGTCCGCCACCACGCGGATGCGGCTGCGGCGCTGTCCGGTCTGCTTGTCTTCCCAAGTGTCCTGCTGCAGGCGGCCCTCCACGAACACGGGGTTCCCCTTGGCCAGGAATTGGGCGGCGATTTCCGCCGCGCGGTTCCAGCATGAGACGTCGAGGAACACGGTTTCCTCGCGGCGCTCGCCCTCGTTGCCGTTCCGGCTGCCGACGAGGCGGCTCACGGCTATACGGAGCTCTGTCAGCGGCGTGCCGGACGGCATGTCGCGCACTTCGGGGTCGGCTGTCAGGTTGCCGATAAGCATTACTTTGTTCAGGTAGGCCATAATCTTGGGAATGTCTGATGGTGAATAAATAATCGATTGGTCAAGCGCGGGGGCGTGGGCCGTTGGGGCTTCCGCCTGCCGCGCATGCGCCATCTTACCCCCTGCCCCGCACCATGGCAAGAAAAAAAGAGCGGCTTTCGCCCGCGCCTCGTGTTGAGTCATCATTCAGGACGCCGAGAGCGGGTCGAGAAAGAAGGGTTTGGA
>JAKSOT010000071.1 GCA_024405455.1 Akkermansia sp.
TCCACTTCACCCCCGGCCAATGCTACGATGTGGCGCCCAACGGCAACAAATCGCAAATCCACTGGGACCTCGTCTGCATCCAGCGGAAAGACTACGGCGGCGGGGAAATATACCTGGATGACAAGCTGGTGCGCAAGGACGGGATATTCCTGGATCCGGAATTGGCGGACCTTAACCCTGCGATGTAACCGCAATTAAGATTAGGATTAGGATTAAGATTAGGAAATTTAGCCTTTTTCTAACATGAACCGAGCAGATATGGAGGAGCGCCTTGTCGATTTTGCCGTGCGGTGTGCAAATCTCCACACGCACATCAAGGCGTCGAACGTAGGCTCATGCTATGGATTGCAGCTTGTTCGCTCATCTTCATCCGTTGGCGCCAACTACGCCGAAGCCACACATGCGCGCTCCGATGCCGATTTTATCGCCAAGCTAAAGATTGCCGAAGGCGAAGCCGCCGAATCCCGCCACTGGTTGCGCACCATCGCAAGAGTCGGCTTAGTCAAAGAGGGCTCGCTTGATCAAATCATTGACGAGTCTAACCAGCTTATCGCTATTCTCCACGCCACGGCAGAATCACGCCGAAAGAACACCAAGTACCCCCGCAATACCAACCCTTCCTAATCCTAATCTTAATCTTAATCCTAATTCATCAATCATCATGAAGGACCCACGCTATACTCAACTCGCAAAGCAAATCTGCGGCTACTCCGTCAACGTGCAGCCCGGTGAACACGTGAACCTGCGCATGCAGGACATCCCGGATGCCATGGTGGTGGAACTCATCCGCGCCGTCAGGGAGGCCGGCGGCATCCCGCATGTGGATATTACCCACGCACTCGTCAACAAGGAGCTGCAGATGGGTGCCACGGAGGAACAATACGAGCTGGAGGGCAGGTACCGCCTCCGGCGCGCGGAGGACATGCAGGTGCACATCGCCATGTATGCCGACTCCAACACGTTCGAGTCCGCGGACGTGCCGGGCGAGCGCATGCAAATCATCAGCAAGCATTTCAAGGCCGCCAGCAACCTCACCTGCAACAAGCGCAAGTGGACCGTGCTGGCGTGGCCCACGCCCAGCATGGCGCAGGCCGCCGGCATGAGCACGGAGGAGTTCGAGGACTTTTACTTCCGCTGCTGCCTGGCCGACTACGCCAAGCTCAAGGTCGGCATGGAGAGGCTGAAGGCCATGATGGAGGCCACCGACAAGGTGCGCATCGTCGGCCCCGGCACGGATTTGACCTTCTCCATCAAGGGCATCAAGGCCATTCCCTGCGCGGGCGACTGCAATGTGCCGGACGGCGAGGTGTACACCGCGCCCGTGCGCGATTCCATCAACGGCACCCTCGCGTACAACGCGCCGAGCATCTACCAGGGCATACCGTTCGACGGCGTGCGCTTCCGCTTCGAGAACGGCAAGATTGTGGAGGCCCACTGCAACGGCAACGACGATGCGCTCAACAAGATACTCGACACGGACGAGGGCGCGCGCTACATCGGCGAGTTCGCGCTGGGCGTGAACCCGTTCATCCTGCAGCCCATGCGGGACATCCTGTTCGACGAGAAAATCGGCGGGTCCTTCCACTTCACCCCCGGCCAGTGCTACGACGAGGCGCCCAACGGCAACGATTCCGCCATCCACTGGGACCTGGTGTGCATCCAGCGCAAGGACTACGGCGGCGGGGAGATATACTTTGACGACAAGCTGGTGCGGAAGGACGGGATTTTCCTGGACCCGGAGCTGGGCATGCTGAATCCCGAAGTGTAATTAAGATTAGGATTAAGATTAAGAATTTCCTCCGCGACGTAGGCACATCCCACACTTCCTAATCCTAATCTTAATCCTAATTCCCGTTCATTCTGCCATGTCAAACGAGCATCAGAAAAGCATTTTCCGCCGCCGCTGGTTTTGGATCATCGCGGCACTTGCGGTTGTATACTACGGCACAAAGTGGTTCGGCCAGTGGGGCGCCTCCCAATTGGAGTGCAACACCACCGAGCTGCCCGCGGAAACCCTGCCCGGCGCCGGGCCGCTGCGCATCGCCTTCATCAGCGACCTGCACAACAGCAAGGCCATGCTGGAGAAGGCCGTGGACATGATCGAGGCGGCCAAGCCCGACCTCATTGTCTACGGCGGTGACTTCATCGCCCTGGAGGAGCGCACCAAGCGCACCCGCAAGTACATGGACGAGCTGCGGCGGCTGAAGGCCATCGCCCCCACCTACGCCATCCTCGGCAACATGGACTACGAGCGCCTGGAACCCGTGACGCGCATCCTCGAGACCGCAGGTGTGCCCCTCCTCCGCAACTGGGCCGTGGACTGGACCGCACCCAACGGCAGCACCATCCGCATCGTCGGGCTGGGCGATTGGAACGAGGGCGACGAGAACCCGGACGCCTGCATGAAGCCCGACGGCCAGGAGGAGCACCCCGTGCTCCTGCTCTCGCACGACCCTGAGAGCCGCCAGCTGCTGGACGCCTACGACTGGGACCTGATGCTCAGCGGGCACGTGCACGGCGGCCAAATCGGCATTCCGTTCACCCGCCACTTCATCTCCTTCCGCTCGGAGATGGTGTCCGGCCTCTACCCGTACGGCGAGCGCCGCCACGTCTTCGTCACCCGCGGCGTCGGCTCCACCTGGGGCATCCGCTTCTTCTGCCCCCCGGAGGTCAGCATCATCGACATCAAGTAGCTAGCGCGCTATTCCCGGAAGAAGTGTGCGGCGTTCCCCTGCGCATTCCCGCACGCGTACACATAGCGGGTGCGCAGTAGGGTGCTGTCCCTATGCCCCATCTCCATCTGCAATTCCGCGAAATTTCGGAAATGCGCGGCGTGGTAGGTGGCGAAGCTGTGACGGCATGCGTCCGGCTGCCATGCGTGTTCGTGATTCCACCCTGCCGCACGGCGCAGGGCATGCCAACGCTCCTTCCAGCGGTGCGGTATCGTGTGCACGGTGATGGCATCAGCCTTGCGCAGCGGCACAACGCGCCCGCCGCCCGTCTTGCTGGTGGTGGGACGCACCACCACGCGCTGGTTCTGCCAGTCGATGTCGCGTTCGGGATCAATCCGGCTCACCTCCGTGGGGCGGATGCCGCAGTAGAGCATCAGGTGCAGCGATAGTTGCATATCCTCATGTTCCGGCAGCTGCGCCGCCGCTTCCAGACGCTCCACTTCCTCAATCGTCAGCGGCTCTATCGGCTTCTCCACCACCTCCGGCACCTCCACCCGCGACACCGGGTTGGTGTCGCACCAATCATGCTTGATTGCCGTGGAGAATACCCCGCTCAGTATCGCCCGCGCCTTGCGGTACTGGGATGGACTCTGCCCGTACGCTTCCTGCAGGTACGCCCGGCAATCCTCCGATGTGATGCTCCTCACCCGCCGTTCCGCCAGCCCGGGATTCCGCACCATCAGGCGCTTGCAGTAGTAGCGGAAATCCGTCACCGTCCGTGCCCGCCGATTCTTCTTCTCCCGCTCCTCCAATGCCGCCTCCACCGCCTTGCGGAACGTGACGGTCTTCTCCCTCTTCCGCATTTCCTCCGCGCCCAGCCGCACGCACTCCCGCGCGCGCCTTACCCGTCCCCGCCCGCACTCCAATGCCTCCTTCGCCACCAACGCAGCCTCCAGCACATCCACTCCTGTTGACCTCAGCACCTCTAGTGCTGCCTGTTCTCTGTCTCTGTTTTCCGAGTTCATTGTGTTCTCGCTTTGCTAATGGGTAGTCAAGCCTTTTTTCAAAAAAAATCGAGCTTGCAGGCACAAGGATTCAAGCCTGCCCATGGGCGGGATACTTATGCGGATGGTAGCTTGCTTCATGACTTGGTAACAATTGAATTTGTTGATGAAATAGGCCATCAAACACCCATTAGCAATGGGTATCATTGGGCAGTTGTTGTGCAATGAGTACTCAGCATAATCAAAAGGAGCGGGAAGCCCCCCGGCTATGTATTGTAATGCCATGCTACAACGAAGAGGCAGGGCTTGTCAGCACGGTCAACACTGTGCTTGACAAGTTGCAGCGACTGTGGAACGAGGGGAAGGTTGCCGAGGGGAGTTCTATGCTGTTTTCCGATGACGGTTCATGGGACGCGACCTGGTCCATCATAGAATCTGCTCACAAAAAATATGCAGACGTTGTGAAAGCGGTTAGGTTGGCAGCAAACCGCGGTAAGGAATATGCTCTGTGGGCTGGGATTATGGAAGCGCGCATCCATGCAGACGTGGTGGTGTGCATGGATGCGGATCTGCAGTTTGACATCGATGCGATTGACGAATTCATAGCGCTGCATGCGCAGGGATATGAACTGGTGTACGGCATCAAGAAGACGCGGGGTGCGGAGCCCATATACAAACGCATATTTTCCAGCGTGTTCTATACCTTGATGGGATATCTGGGCTCACCCATACAAAAGAACCACACGGACTATTGCCTGATGACCCGGCAGGTGTGCGATGCCCTGGCGGAGTACGGGGAAACCAACCTCATCTTCCGCGGACTGCTCAAACAGCTTGGATTCAAGCAGTGCCCCTGCTATTTCGAGGTGAAGGACAGGGAGGCGGGGCAGAGCCATTTCTCCCCCATCAAGCTCATCAACCTGAGTCTGGACGCCATCACTTCCTTTTCCGTTGCACCGCTGCGGCTTATCGTCTTTATCGGCGGCGTGGTATTCCTCATCGGTCTGGCAATGATCATCTGGACAATTTCCGATGCATTCAGGGGAATCACTCCCGGCGGCTATGCCACACTGGCCTGTTCCCTCTGGTTTTTGGGCGGCTTGGGCATGATGTGCCTAGGCGTTGTCGGGGAATACCTCGGCAAGCTATACATGGAGGCAAAGAAACGCCCGCGGTTTTGCATTTCATCACGTCTACAGTAATTTCCCATGTTCAAACAGAGAAAATTCAACTTGCCCCTGTTTGGGGTGATACTGACAATCTACCTGATAATCTACGGAAGCATCAGCCTGCGTATAGGGCGGCATTGGGATGAGGTCCTGGATTATAACGGGGATGCATACGGCACGTACTTTGCGGGCGGCAGATGGGTTACGGGAGCTTACAGATATCTGACAGGCAGCTGGGAACATCCCGCCGTGTCTTCCTTTGTAGCCGGCATCATCATCGCACTGCTGCTAACCGTCCAATGCGAAACAGGATGTTTTAAGCGCACATGGCAAAAACTGGCTTTCGCAACCATCTACCTGGGCTGCGTTCAGTGGGCGTCCATGCTCAGCTACAGCATGCAAACAGAAACCATTGCCATAGGCATGTGCTGCGCCGCAATATCAGCCTGGCTCTGTTTCAAGCCTGGTTGGAAAAGCGCTGTCTTGGCAATATTGTTGCTGGCAGTCGCGCTGGGTGCATACCAAACGCTTGCAATGTACTTCGCCGTGGCCTGGCTTCTGCTGCGTCTACTGAATATACGGGGGGACTCGGAAGGATACCGTCTGAAACCGTGGGTGCGCATGGCATGCATATCCATAGGCGGCATCATCGTATGGAACGGAATCTTCAGACTGACCCTTCCGTTTATTTCCCAGGCAGACCTTGACTATGTGCAACGATATCAAGAAGGCTTGACACAGTGGGGAGATTTAGGGAAATATTCCGTCAAGTTGCAATTATTGAACTTTGCCCACTATTTCAAATATACCATCCTGTGCGCGCTCGGCATTGGGAAGGAGACATACTGGCTGTTCGCGACAGCACTAATTCCTGTTTGCGGGCTCCTGTACCAAGCGATGCGCCGTTTCCATAAATGGGCACGCTGGGAATCATGTGTGAATGTATTACTCACCTGGTGGCTGCCGTTCTGCACGAGCATGCTTGTACTTTCCGCCCAGGGATTCCGCACGGCTTTGGCCGCGCCTCTCTCCTTGGCTGGCCTTTGGGCGGTATGGTTTGAGGGAATCCAGCTACAGGAGCGACATATGAGGATAATAGGCATACTAGGGTTATGCGTAATAGGCGCGGCATCTACAACCGTATGCTGCAAGGCCGTAGAGGAGGCGAAATTGCACCATAATACCATCGAGATGCTCCAGACAATGGAAGCAAAGGGGCGTGAATACGCCAAAACGGCAGGATGCCCGGATGCGCCTATTGTCATTGTGCCTCCGAAAATCGATAGTCAGGCTCCCCTATGCGATGATACATACCGTATGGGCATCTTAAGCTTTTATTGCCGCGCATACGGTCTCCATGGGGTGAGCCTGGCCACAAAGCAAGATGTGGACAAATACCGTGAGCTTGTCAAGAGCCTACCCTCATGGCCCGCTCCTGGCTGCATAGTTGAGGAGCAGGGTTCAATCATCATTGTTATCCGATAGCGTTCAGTGAAGGAGAAAACAACCAATCGGCTTGCTCAGACAGCGTGCCTTATACTGCCTTTGGCAATAGTATTATTGCTCGTCCATTCACAGCATTACAATCTGGAAATCCTAATTCTGCTGGGCACAGTGCTGATATCGGCCGTAGTGACATTTTGCCACGGAAAACGTGCCGCACGCTGGCGTCGGCGCATTGCCACGGCTTGTACAGCAATTGTTAGCGTATGCATTTTGACCATATGCTGTTGGCCGAATTGGAATGGTTGCCGAATTCCCGCGGCATCCACCCGCAATCCCGGATTCTCTGGGAAAGTGCTGATGATTGCTCCACACCAAGATGATGAATTAAACCTCGCGGGTGGAGCATTGGAATACATTGCAAAGGATTGCGAGGCATTCGTCCTGTATTCCACCAACGGAGAAGATGCCCGCGTACAAGAGGCCAAAAACGCCCTCGCCGTGTTTGGCGTAGACGAGAGCCATGTTGCCTTTTTGGGATACGACCGCGTTGCTTGGAAATCCTCGTTGCAGCACATGTACAATGCCCCCCGCGACAAGGTCACCATCTCCGAGGAATATGGCAGGAGCGCCACCCACAACACGCCGTACACTCCTTGCTATAGGGAAGGACGCGACTTCACCCAGGCAAACTTTGAGGATGATTTGCAGGACTACCTGACACTTCTGCGCCCGGATGTGGTCATTGTCTCGGACTTCGATATGCATCCCGACCACAGGGCACTCGGTCTTTCAACGGAGCGTGTTCTGGCACGCATGATGAAGGCGGACCCGGCATATCGGCCAACCGTGCTGAAGAGCTTTGCGTACAGCTGCTCATGGTTGCAGAAACCCGATTTCTATACGGAGAATTTGAAGGGCACGCGGTATACGGGCAAGGACGGCTGCATGGAAGAAGTGAACTGCTACCGATGGGATGAGCGTCTGCGCATTCCCGTGGGCAAATCCAGCATCACGCGCACGCTGGTCGGCAATTTGACCGCCCGCGCCTTTAACGAACACGTTTCCCAGCAACAGGCCAACACCCAGACAAACGAGAAAATCTGCAACGGAGACAAAGTGTTCTGGTGGCGTCCGACCCTCAATCTGATGTGGGAGGCACATATTACGGCCGACAGCGGCGACGCTGCGCAATTGAACGACTTCCTGCTGTACGACTCCAACAACGTGTCAGACTTTGAGCACATGCCGTACGAGCACGGATGGCGGCCGTGTGACGGCAAGGGCGAGGCAACCGTAACGTGGGCTTCCCCGGTCGTCGTGCGGGAGATCCACCTGTTTGACCAAAACGACCCGGCCAACCAAGTGAAGCGCCTCACCATCCGCCTGAGCAACGGCAGGGAGATTGCCGTGGGGGCGCTTCCCGCCGGGGGAACGCGCGTGGTGGTGCCAACCCAGTGCGATGAAACCATCACCGGCTTCACCGTGCGCATAGACGATTCCACCGGGGAAGGCAGCGGGCTGGCCGAAGTGGAAGCCTACGCCGCAGCCCCAGAGCACCCGTTCCATGTGGCCAAGCTGCAAGATGCAGACGGCGACTTCATGTACGACTACACAACGGTGCCAGACGGCGAGCTCTCCTTCTCCCTCTACACCTGGGGATGCGATGCAGCCGGGCTGAAAGTGCGACTAGCAGAAGGCGCAAGCGATGGCACGACGTTGCGGAAAACGGAGCACGGATACAACTTGCAAGTACCGCAGGGGGAAAGCTGCATCCTGGAGGTGCATGATGCCAACGGCAACGTGCTGGATGCCGCTAGAGTATGCAACCCGGGACAGTTCGCGAGAGCGTGCCGGGGGATTATGCGATTCCTGGACCCCACCTTGGATTCCCTTTCATGGGAAACCCAGCAACGGTACTATACTGCACTTCTTGCCTGGCTGGCTGGCTTTCTTCCCTAGGCTCTGCAACCACGCGGCGGTGGCGTTGGCAATCACATCGGTAGTGACGCTACAGATACCGCTTGACGACGGGGATTTGCTTCAGGACAATCCCCAGGGCGGTGGAGCAAAGCCACACAGTGATGATATCCGCCCAAAAGCGACCAAATCATTGCCATGTCCTTCCTCATGGCCGGCCTGAACTCCACCGGCACCATCACCCTGCAGGGCTGCCTGAACATTGCCACCTCCTATCCCTCCTTCGAGCATACGCTGCAGGAAATCACTCGCAGATGCTCAGTGGGAACGCGGGGCAAGGAATTTGGCGAAGAGGGAGGAGGTTGCGGGGACTAGGAGGAGGTTGAGGATGGTGGCGGAGAGGAGGCCTCCGAACTGGACGATGGCGAGGGGGGCCAGGAGCTCGCCGCCGGGTTGGTTGCGCGCCCACACCAATGGCAGCAGACCCAGGATGGTGGTGAGGCTGGTCATGATGATGGGGATGAGGCGTTCCTCGGAGCCGTTGCGGATGGCATCCGCGGCGGACATGCCGGATTGCTCCAAGGCGCGGTAGCGGTTGAGCAGGATGAGGCCGCTGCGGATGGCGAAGCCGATGACCGTGACGAAGCCCACGATGGAGCTGACCGACAGGATGGGCGGCACGTACCCGCCGTGCAGCACGGAGCTCACGGTGTCGGGCGACGCAAGGAACACGGCGGCGATACCGCCCACCAAACAGAGCGGGATGTTCACCAATGTGACGGCGGCGCGGCGCACGCTGCCGAGCGATGCGGCCAGCAGCAGCACAATGAGCACGCACACCGCGCCACCCAGCAGGTACAGGCGGCGGCCCGCCTGCTCGCGGCTCTTGATGGTGCCGTCGTAGTCCACGGTGCAGCCCAGCTCATGCATGGCGGGGTCCAGCCTCTCGCGGCAGGCCTGCGCGAGGTCGCCGAGGTTGGAATCGGGCGCGGGGTTGCAGGAAATCATGGCCTTGCGGCGTGTGTTGTCGCGCAGGATGAGGTTGGTCTGCTCCGCGCGGTAAACCTGGGCGGCCTCGCCGAGCGGCACGGATTTTCCGCCACCCGCCAGCAGCGGCAGGCGGCGCACATCGTCCACACCCATGCGCAGCTGCGGGTCCAGGCGCAGCATGATGTTCCAGTGGTCGAGGTTGCGGATGACCTCGCCCGCCTTCAGGCCGTGGAGGGCGGCGGACACCTGCTCCGCGGCCTCCGCCACGGTGAGGCCGTAGGCGGCCAGGACCTCGCGGTTGTAGTCCACGCAGATGGTGTCCACCATCACCTCTCGGTTGGCGCGGGCATCGGCCACCTCGGGCATGGATGAAAGGATTTCCGCGGCTTTCTTGGCGGCCTTGCGGAGCTGGGGCAGTTCGTCGCCGTAGATGTTGATGGCAATCTCGGAATTGGAGCCGGAGAGCACGGCGGAGATGCGGTGGGCCATGGGATAGCCGATCATGCCGCTGGTGCCGGGCACGCCATGTATGACCTCATGGATGGCCTCTCGAATCTTCTTCTGGTCCTTGGCGAGATCCACGCGCACCAGAAGCTCGGAAGCACTGACGGGCTCGGCATGCTCGTCGCTCTCGGCGCGCCCCGTGCGCTGGGCCACGGTTTTCACGCCGTCGATTTTCTGCAGCTCGCGCATGACTTGGTTGGAGATGCGCTCAGTCTCCTGCAGGGAGGTGCCGGGCACGGTGTTCACGAAAACGGTGTAGCAGTCCTCGTTGAAGGGCGGCAGGAAGCTGGTGCCGTAGGTGGAGGCCAGCGCCATGAAGCCCGCGGTCACCACCAGCAGCGACGCGAACACCCAGCCCGCGCGCCGCATGCAGAACGCCAGCACCGGGCGGTAGGCGGCGCGGATGGCGCGCGCGGTGGCGGAATCCCCGTTGTCGGATGCGTTCTTGGAACGCTTGAAGCCAATCATGCACAGCACGGGAACGATGGTGAGAGCCACCAGGAGCGACGCCGCCAGCGCCAGCATGTACGAGACGCCCAGCGGGCGGTAGAACTGGCCCTCCAGCCCGCCCAGGAACAGCACGGGTGCGAACACCAGCAGGATAATGACGGAGGAGTACGTGATGGAGCCGACAATCTCGCCCTTGGCCTCCATGAGCACCTGGAAGCGTGATTTCTGCTGGTCGGGCGGCAATGCGGCGTTGCGGGAAAGGTTGCGCCAGGCCACCTCCACAAAGATGATGGCGTTGTCCACCACATCACCCACGGCCACGGCCAGGCCGCCGAGGGTCATGATGTTCACCGACAGCCCGCAGGCGGGGAAGAACGCCATGCCGAACAGCACGGAGAGCGGCATGCTCACCAGCGTGATGACCGCCGTGCGCAGGTTGAGCAGCGTGAGCACAATCACCAGCATCACCACGATGGCGGCAATGAACAGCGTCTGCCGACCGTTCTCCAGCGAGAGTTGGATGAAATCCGCCTGGCGGTAGGCGTCCGCGTGCAGGTGCATGCCGGAAGGCAGCGCGCTCTTGGCGAAATCGTCCACCTCTTTCTGCAATTTTTCCGTGAGCTCCAGCGTGTTGGCGCCGGGAACCTTCAGCACGGCGAGAATAACGGCCTCCCGTCCGTTGAAACCCGCGTTGCCGCGGCGCGGCGCACCGTCGATGCGCACGTCCGCCACGTCTTCCAGACGCAGCACTCCGCCGGGGTGGGACTTCACGAGCGCGCGGCGCAGGTGCTCCGGGGAGGCGGCGCGGGAAGCCTGCTGCACGGGCAGCTCCATCCCCGCCACATCTTCGAGATAGCCTGCAGGCGCGGTGCTCTGGGCATCCTGCACGGCGGCGCGGATGTCATCCAGCGTCACGCCGCTGCGCAGCATCTTGTCTGGGTTGTAGAGCACCTGGTACTCCGGCAGGCGGCCGCCCAGCACGGTGACCTGGCCCACGCCCGGCACGGAAAGCAGGCGGTTGCGCAGTCCGAACTCCGCCACGCGCCGTATCTCCAGCGGGTCAACGCCATCATCGCCCGTCACGGCAACGAGCATGATTTCGCCCGTGACGGAAACGATGGGCGCGAGCTCGCTCTCCACGTCCTGCGGCAGGGAATCGCGCACTGCGGCCAGGCGTTCCGAGACAATCTGGCGGGCGCGGTAGATGTCGGTGTCCCAGTCGAAGTCCACCCACACAAACGACAGCCCGCCGCCGGAGGAGGAGCGCACGCCCTTGACCCCCGCGGCGCCGCTGAGTGCGGACTCGATGGGGATGCTGACGTACTGCTCCACCTCCTCGGCGGAGAGCCCGGGGGCCTCGGTCTGCACGGTGACGCGGGGCACCTTGAGCTCCGGGAAGACATCCACGGGCAGCCCCAGCACCACGTACAGGCTGCACAGCGCCAGCAGCACGGTGGCGATGCACACCAGGCGGCGGTTCTTCAAGCAAAAGGCAATGAGACGGTTCATGGATCAGTCCTCCCCCTCGTGGAAATGGCCGTCCGCGTGGAAGTGGCCGGCCTTCTTGGCCGCACCGTCCGCGGGCAGCAGGTTGCGCAGCTCGTGGCCGCCCTTCACCACCATCCTCTGGCCGGGGGCAAGCCCCTCCACGGGCGTCATGCCGAAACGGCTCTCGCCCGCGTGCACCTTCACCGCGGCGTAGGTGCCCTCCGCCACCTCCACGAACACTATATCATCCGCGCCCACCTTCACGATGGCGGAATCCGGGATGGTCACGATGTCGTCGTCATCCAAGGTGCCGTTGAAGATGTCCAGACGGCAGAGCTGGCCCGCGCGCGCGCCTTGCGGCAGCTTTGCGGGGGTGAAGTAGAGCGTGCGGGTCTGGGTGGCGGGGTCCACCTGCTCGTCCAGGCGCCAGGTTCCCCCATCCGAGAGCGGCGAGCGCACGACACCGATTTCCGGGACGGATGCGGCGTGCAGCGGGGCCGCCACCTCCAGCGCGGCGGTGTCCGCCATGGTGACGACTGCGGTCCCCTGCTCTCCCCAGCCGCCCTGGGTGAATCCCACGTTGCGCACGGTGCCGTCCTCTGCGGCGCGCACCCTGATGGCACCCGCGCCGAGCTCCGGCGCCAGTTCCGCGCCCAGGCAGAGCATGGAGAGGCGGGAGGACGCGCTGGCAGCGTCCTGCGTGAGCTGGCGCAGTTCCGCTCGCTTGAAGAGGAGCTGTTCCTCCAGGTCGCTGTTGCGGGTGCCGACATCGTTGAGGCGCTTCACGCGCTGCTCCATGGCGGCGATTTCCGCGGAGCAGCGTTCCGCGGCGGCATCCGCGCGGTCGCGCTCCGCCACGGCGTCCGCCACCTGCGGGGATTCCAGCG
>JAKSOT010000072.1 GCA_024405455.1 Akkermansia sp.
ACGGTGGCCGCGCTGGTGAAGGCTCCGGCTTCCGAGTGCTCCAGCGCTCCCAGCCCGGAGCGTTGGCGCTAATCCACCCTGCCATGCGCGCCCACTTTTTTTGAAAAAAATCATTTTTGATCATTGCCATCCCATAACGCTCCGGTAGCGGAGCACAAACCCGCATGGTCGCGGGGTGAGGTTTGGGGAAATCGGGAATTTGAGTTTGAGAAATTCGGCCGCATGTGATCCGAAGAATTGGGAGAAAGACGTTCCGCCTACGCCCTACGGGCTACGGCGTGACAAGGATTGGTATGCAATGATTGGTGCCAACGAGCGCATGAGAGAAACCACCCGTAGTGCCACGAACCACTCCGGCCCTGACGGGCGGAGTTATGGGGATTGAAATGCGGAGGGGGACACCCCACAGGTTGACACCATGTGGCTACGCATAAGAGGACACCGCCCCCTCCCTGCGGCAGGGTGGGGTTCAATGTTGGCGCGCCTGTCGGCGCGTGGTATCATGTTTCATCTGGCAGAATGGCAGATGAAACTCACCCGCAACCGCGCTGGATGGCGCGGCTGAATACAGGCGCCCCACCCGAAGGGGGCGGCGCAATCCTATATGTAGCCACATGGTGTCAACCTGTGGGGTGTCCCCGCATGCCTACCAATCCCCATAACCCCGCTTGCCGGGGTGGTTCGGGGCACCAACGCCTGCACCTCTCCGAGCGTTTTTTCCCAGCCATGCGCCACCCCATGGCACTTTTTTTAAAAAAATCATTTTTGATTGTGCATTTGGGCTTCGGGTGGCTTAATAGGGGTGTAACAGGATATTGAAAGAGAAACAAAGGATTCTACACCATGCATAGGAGACACAAAACAGCGCTGGTCGTAGCGGCGGCGGCTATCATGCTGGCCGCTGGTGCGGTGTGGTGCCTTCCAACATCCCCTGCCCCCGCGCACCGGGATTCCCCCACCTTCCACCACGTAGCCCCCTTCCACTGGCACTGGGACCACGGCTTGCACATGGAAGTGCACTGGGATGAAGTGACCGCCGACAACGTGAACCTGGCGGTGGAGCTGAGCCGCGAAACCGGGATGATGAGCTACACGCCGCTGCAAGAAGCCATTACCGAGGGCAACGTGGAGGGGGTGAAAAAGTGCATTGCGCTGGGCGCGGACCTGGAGAAGCGGGTGCAGACCTCGCATACCGTCCTGAGGCCCGGTACCGGGTTTCCCTTTTGCGGGGTGGCGCAATACACGCCGCTGCAGCTGGCAGTGGTCATGAAGGAATACAAGATGGTGGAGCTGCTGCTGGATGCCGGGGCGGATATCGAGGGCCGAGTCGGCCCGGATGGATCAACGCCGCTGATGCGCGCCGCCTTCTGGAACGATGCGGACATGGTTCAGCTGCTGATAGGCCGCGGCGCCAACGTTTCCGCCGTCACCGGGGACGAGTGGTGCTTCGAGGAAGCAGCCAAGGGGAGAACCGCGCTCGATATTGCAAGGAAGGAAGGCAACGCCGCCTGCGTGGAAATGCTGTCCACTGGGGGTGACTCCACAACCTTGTACAAATGGGAATCCCCCATTATGGGAAATCTCTTCCCACCGCTTTCGATCGACGACTACACATGGCATGAATACGGCAACGAAAAGGTGTTGAGCGTGACGGTGAGCATGACCAATTACGCCGTGGACGAAGACCTGGACATTGACACCAATCCCATTTCCTACACACTCAGCACGAACCCCGTGATAAACGGCTTCCACACGGTGGTTACGTCCAACTGGTACAGTCGCACACACAGGCTCAAGCCGGGCGAGACCATCAGCTTCGGGTTGTCGTTCGCCACAACGGAGCCCCTGCCGCACCGATTCGATTTCAGAATCATTTCCCCCTACGGCATCTCCAACCCGCATACCGCCACCAAACCCTAAGGAAAAACACACCCGCGCCTTCCCACCTGCGAACCCATGCAAAGACCCATTCGGCAATCTGCCGAATGGGTCTTGATAATCTTCGCGGCTTCGCCGCCCAACCCACAATCAGTTCTTGCGGCGCCTTGCCGCCAGGGCGGCAAGCGCAAGCAGGCTGAGCGTGCCCGTGACGGGTTCCGGTATCTGCTTGGTGAAGAAGTACACCGTGGGCACGGTTCCGGTCTGTGTTTCCACAAAGCCCTCCAACAGGCGCGTGCCGTCCAGCGTGGCGTACATGCGGAGCGCCTCCACATCGTACGCGGCGCCATCTGCGAAGGTGACGGAGACCAGGTCCGCATCACCGATGGAGTCGGTCAGCCCGGCGAGATTCAGGGTAAGGTCGCTTCCCGTGATCATCACCTTGGAAATCAATTCGCTGCCAAGGTTCACCAGGGTGAGTCCTTGTTTGGCAACGGCCCAGGCGTCTGTATCACCGCAGCGGTAGAGCATCACGTCCTCCGGCAGGACGGTGGCGTCGGATGCCTCCGTGCTGCCTTCATCGAGGAAGGCCTTGGTTCCCGCCACGTAAAGCGCGGCGGCATCGTCCGTGATACGGGAATTGGCGCGTATTTCCACGTTGTAGAGGTAGCCCGTGGTGTTCTCCGCCAGGTCCACGAAGGAGCCTGCGAGCGCCACATCGCGTATCACGAAGTCGGAGTGGGTGAGAATCTCCGCGTTCTCCACGGTGTTCTCCGAGCCAGCACCGCCGGTGATGGCTGCGGCATCCACATCAACCTTGCCGGAAAGCGTGGCGGCCTGCTCGCCGTGACTGGTGATTTCAACCTGCCTGTCCTCGGCATCGGTCAAGTTGAGCTTGCCGGCAATGTTCAAATTGCCCTCCACCGCCACATCCGAAGCGCCGGTGATTTCCGTGGCAATGGTGCCGTCCGCCGCCTGGATATGCACGTTCTGCACGATGCATGCACCCTGCAGCTCGGCACTGTCGGTCAGCACGATGGTGCCGCCGGTGGCTTTCAGCTTGTCCGTGTCTGCATCCACGGTCAGGGTGCCGTTCTCCATGGTGATGACCTGCAGGGATTCCTCTCCCTGTGCCTGGATGTCGGACACGGAGGCGGTGGTGAAATCATCCACCATGAGGTATTCCGTGTGGTCGATGTCGCCATCGTCCGTCACGCCCTGGCCATCGGTGCCCAGGCGGAGCGTCTTGCCGGCTGCCAGGCCTGTGTGTATCAGGGTGGCGCCGTCGTCAATGGTGCGGGCGTTCTCCGCCAGGTTGGCGATGGTGACGTGGGTGACCACGAATCCGTTGCGCCCGCCGCGCCCCTCCGTGTCCAAGTGGGTGGTTTGCTCGGTCTTGAGCTCGAACTCGGAGACATCGAAGCTGCCCTTCATGGTGAGGTCTCCGTTGTTGACGTTGATGGGTTCGAGCAGCTTCAGCGTCATGCCCTCCGCCACCTCAATGCCGCTGCTGCCGGAGGATGAGAGCGACTTGCCGAAAGTGGAGCCAATCTCCCCGCCGCGCAGGAGCACGTGACCGTCCTCCAGCTCCACATCGAAGTGCCCGGTGTAGGTGGTGATGTCGATGTCGTTGACCTCCCCGTGCGAGCCGGTGCCCAGGATGAGCGTGGCCCCGACATCCTCCGTGGGCCCGGTGAGCGAGGCGATGTTGCCGCCGCTCAGCTTCAGGGTGCCGCTTTTGAACGTCACGTTGATCGGGGCTTCCGCCTTCGTGGCCAGCGCGTCCTCAAACAGCAGGCCGCCGCTGTTCACGATGATGTCCTTGTCGATGCGCGAGGTGTCTCCGCTGAACGTCTGTGTGCCTTCGCCGTCCTTGACGATGGCTATCTTCTTGTACACGGTGCCGCCGAAGCTGTAATCGTCGTTGCCCGTCAGCTTAAGGGTGTAGACGTATTGCATGAACTGGTCGCCGTACAAGCCTTTCTCAAACGCATCCCTATCGTTGGGATCCGCTATGGCGTACTGCCCCCTCAGATTATTGTAGCCGTTGGAGGCCAGGAAGGTTTTTCCCGTGCTGCCCGTGTCGTCGATGCCGTGTATGCTCAGGATGAAGTCGGACTCGGGTATCGGCTTGTTGGAGACACGTCTATCCCCGATGAAGAAGCCGGCCAGGCCGTACTGCACGCCGTCCTGCACAAAGCCGTCGGACATTACGCGCAGGGCTCCATCCAGCTCACCGCCCCGGTAGAAGGTGACAAAGCCGCCCATGTCGAAGTATGCACCGGTGGCCTTGTCCTTGACGGCCTGTTCCGGGGCGTGCGTGGTGATAAAGATGTCTCCCTTGTAGTAGTTGACATCCTTGTTCCCCAGGTAATTGATGACGGTTTTCTGCAAGCGGTTGGAGGTGGTGTAGCCGATGTTCAGGTCGCCCTCTCCCGCCAGGTTGGTGACCTCTATGAATTCCGCTGTCATGTTTCTGCCGTTGCTGGAGGGCACATCGCCGTACAGGTTCAGGTGCGCCGCCTTGTCCACGGTCAGGGTTGTAATGATCGGGTGGAAGTTGCGGTCGTTGTCTGCCCCGGCAGCGACGCGGAAGTCGAACACCGCCTTGTCGTGCAGCGTGAGCTCGGTGAAATACGGCAGGGTTTTGGTGATGCGGCCGGAGTACATGGTTGCCGAGCCGTAGACATCCATGTTCACGGGGTGGTGGTCCGTCATGGGCGTATCCGCGGAGCCGAACACGGCCTCGCCCAGCACCTTGACCTTCATGTAGTTCAGCACTCCCGTGAGCCCGTTGCCGTCGTCAAGGCGCAATTTGGCACCCTCCGCCACCGTCAGCAGGCAGTCCTGTTTTGTGACGGTGTCGGTATCGTTCATGGCACCCTCGTAGCGCACCTTGCCGCCAATGAGCTCGAAGCCTTCCGCGCCGCTGCCGGTGAGCACCAGTTCGCTGGTCTTGCCCAGCACGTAGTCCTGCGAGATGTTTTGCGTGACCACCACCGTGCGGTCGGTCCCCTCGGAATCACCCACCCGCACCGTGCCGTGGAAGTCCGCCATGTCGGTGCTGTCCAGCCGGTAGGTGACGGAACCCTCGCTGTTGGAATTGTACAGGCCCAGGGTGGTGGAGGCATCCCCGGTGAACGCGGTGTCCAGCGTGCAGTCCGTTGCGCTTGTGTACTGCAGGGTGGTGCCCGGCGCCAGGGCAGCGCTTTCCGCCGCCAGCGGAACCTGAACCACCACCGTGCCGGCGTTCACGGCCACGGTTCCGGTGGAAACGGCGCCGCCCGAGCCGTTGGCTAGGGTGGCGCCCTGTTCAAAGGTGATGCTGTTCGGCGTCACCGTGCCCTCCACCGAAACGATGGGGTTGGCGGCGTCGAATGTCACGTCCTCCCCGCTGGTGGGGATGGATTGGCCGTCCCAGGTGGAGGGGCTCCACGGGTTGTCGCCGCCGGTCCAGGCGGGAACCTCGGCCAGCGCAGGAGCCGTGCAGAGCGCGGCAAGCAGTGTCAATATGGTGTGTGATGTAGGTTTCATAGTGAAAAAGCTTACAATCATTCTAACATAAGCTAGGCCGGAGTCAATCAATTAATGCAGGATTTTCAGGCATGGTTTGCAATAAATCCGTCTCCGCCGAAACCACGCGAGACATGTAGAATCAAACGCCGCTTGCGTAAAAAAAGAACCGCCGTTCCCATTGGGGGGAACGGCGGTTGAATTGCAATGGCAAGTTTCTTTACTTGAACTTGGCGATGAGGGTCTGGCGCTGGCTTTCCAGCTCGGCGGGCAGCTTGTCGCCCACGTTCTGGAAGAGCTCGGTCTGGGACTCGAGCTCAGCCTGCCATTCGGAATCGCTGAGGTTCATGTTGACGTTGAACTGCTCCTCGGTGTAGCCCTCGAGGCCCTCGGTGTCCAGCTCGCTGTATGCGGGGGAGACGCCGAGCTTGGTCTCCACGCCTTCCACCTCGCCACGGCAGCGGCGCAGCACCCAGTCGATGACGCGCATGTTGTCGCCGTAGCCCGGCCAGATGAAGTGGCCTTCGGCATCCTTGCGGAACCAGTTCACGTTGAAAATCTTGGGCAGCTTGCAGGCGCAAGTCTTCTCACCCATGTCCAGCCAATGCTGCCAGTAGTCGCCCACGTTGTAGCCGATGAAGGGCTTCATGGCCATCGGGTCGCGGCGGACCTGACCAATCTTGCCGAAGGCGGCGGCGGTCATCTCGGAGCCCATGGTGGCGCCCACGTACACGCCGTGCTTCCAGTCGCGGGACTGGTAGACGAGCGGCATGGTGGTGGCGCGGCGGCCGCCGAAGAGGAACGCGCTGATGGACACACCCTCCGGGTTGTAGTAGTCCGGGTCCAGGGTGGGGCACTGCGCGGCGGGAGCGGTGAAGCGGCTGTTGGGGTGGGCGCACTTGATGCCCTCCTTGCCCTTCTCCGGGGTCCAGTCGTTGCCCTGCCAGTCGATGGCGTGTGCCGGGGGCTCGCCGTCCATGCCTTCCCACCACACGTCGCCGTCGTCCGTCAGGCCCACGTTGGTGAAGATGACGTTCTCCTTGATGGTGTCCATGGCGATGGGGTTGGTCTTGTAGGAGGTTCCGGGAGCCACGCCGAAGTATCCGTTCTCCGGGTTGATGGCGTGGAAGGTGCCGTCCTCATGGGGCCAGATCCAGGCGATGTCGTCGCCGATGATGCTGGTCTTCCAGCCCTTGGCGCGGAGCGGTGCCGGGGGCACGAGCATGGCCAGGTTGGTCTTGCCGCAGGCGGAGGGGAAGGCGCCGGTGATGTAGGACTTGCGGCCCTGGGGATCCGTGACGCCGAGGATGAGCATGTGCTCGGCCATCCAGCCGTTGTCGCGCGCCTTGGTGGTGGCGATGCGCAGGGCGAGGCACTTCTTGCCGAGCAGGGCGTTGCCGCCGTAACCGGAACCGTAGGAGATGATCTCGCCGGTCTCCGGGAAGTGGCAGATGTACTTCTCCTCGTTGTTGCAGGGCCAGGCCACGTCCTGCTGGCCGGGCTCGAGGGGAGCGCCGACGGAGTGGAGGCAGGGCACGAAGTCGCCGTAGCCGTCACGCTTGGGGTTGCCGCCGCCCTGGGTTTCGTCCTCCAGGCGCTTGAGCACGTCCGCGCCCATGATGGTCATGATGCGCATGTTGGTGACCACGTAGGCGGAGTCCGTGATCTCGATGCCGATCTTGGCGAGCGGGGAATCGAGCGGGCCCATGCAGAAGGGGATGACGTACATGGTGCGTCCCTTCATGCAGCCGTCCAGGAACTTGTTGAGGATGGCGCGCATCTCTGCGGGGGCCTTCCAGTTGTTGGTGAAACCGGCATCCTCCTGCTTCTCGGAGCAGATGAACGTGCGTTCCTCCACGCGCGCCACATCGGAGGGAGTGGAGCGGGCCAGGAAGCAGTTCGGGCGCTTCTCGGGGTTCAGGCGGATGTAGGTGCCCTTCTCAACCAGCATGTCGCACAGCTGGGTGTTTTCCTCGTCCGATCCGTCGCACCAGTAGACGGAGTCGGGCTTGCAGAGCTGGCGGACTTGCTCCACCCATTCTGCGGCCTTCTTATGAGTTGTACCAGTGATTTTCATGGTGCACACATGTTACCACGCCCTTTCCCCGCTTGCAACATTAAATTTGGGCTGTGGGCGAGAAAAGGGGGAGCGATGGAGTGGAATTGGATTGCCAGGGGCGGGTGAGGCGGTATAGAATGTCCGCGTGAAGATAAGTTCCCTGAAGCTGCTGGTGCTGAAGCTGGCGCTGTTCGGCACGGTGATAGGCTACCTTTGCGTGGACCTGTGGGTGCTGGAGGGCCCGGTGTACCGCGCGCTGCACCCGCTGCAGACCGCGGCGGCGGAGAAGCCCGTGGCCACCGTGAACGGGGAGGCCGTCAACCGCGCGCAGCTCGCACGCCACACCGCGGAGCAGAACCTGCTCTCCGGGCGCGCGCTCGACGACTCGTCGCGCACCGCCGGCATGATACTGGGGCTGGTGAACAACAGCACCATCCGCATCCGCGCGAGGTACAACGACCGCAACCTGCCGCCGCAGAAGGAAGCGGCGCAACGGGAGATGGCGCGCCTGCAGAGCCGTTGCGCGGACGAGCACGCCTTTGCCGCGGCGCTGCAATCGCAGGGTTACACGCGGGAACACTTTGCCGCCAAGCTGGAGGCGCGCCTGTTGGAGCTGGCATGCCTGGAACGCGCGGTGGACAAGCACACGGCAGTGGAGAACGAGGCCCTGGCGCTCCACTACGAGCAGCTGAAGGACGAGCTGGAAATCCCCGCCTCCCGCAACGTGAAGCACATCTTCCTCGCCACGCTGGACAAGGATGCCGAAGCCGTGAAGGCCGATGCGGAGGCCCTGCTGGCGCGCATCCAGGCCGGGGAATCCTTTGCGGAGATTGCCAGGGAACGCAGCGAGGACGAGCGCAGCGCACCCAAGGGCGGCGACCTCGGCACGCTGTACGACGACGGCACGCTGCCGCTGGAGGAGCTGAACATCTTCGGCGAGACCCCGCTGGCGGCGGGCACGCCCGCGCTGGTGCAGAGCCGCTGGGGCTGGCACATCGTGCTGGCGGGTCCGGTCACGCCCGCGTACACGCCGTCGCTGGACGAGTGCCGGGAGTCGCTGCGCAGCGCCATCGAGAGCGCGCAGCGCGAGCTGGCCACGGACGCCTATTTCAACGCGGCGCTCAAGGAGGGGCGCGCCAAGAACCACATCCAGATCTTCTATGGCAAGTGAGCGCATCAGCGTGAGCCGCGCCGCGCACGGGCTGCACGGCTGCATTAACGTGCCGGGCGACAAGAGCATCTCGCACCGCGTCGCCATCCTCGGCGCGCTCGCGCGCGGCAGCATGCGCGTGAAAAACTACCTCTGCAGCGAGGACTGCCTCAACACCCTGCGCGCCATGCAGCAGATCGGCGCACAGGTCACACCCGGCAACGCGCCGCAGGACTTCATGCTCACCGGATGCGCCATGCAGCCCGCCGCACCCCAGCGCGACATCGACTGCGGGAACTCCGGCACGGGCATGCGCCTGATGGCGGGCGTGCTGGCGGCGCTGCCGTTCGAGAGCCGCCTGTACGGCGACCGCTCACTGAGCAAGCGCCCGATGAAGCGCATCCTGGACCCGCTCACGCAGATGGGAGCGCGGGTTGAGGCATGCGGCGAAAAGCCCGGCTGCGCCCCGCTGCACATCTGCGGCGGCACGCTGCGCCCCATCGACTACACGCTGCCGATGGCGAGCGCGCAGGTGAAGAGCGCCGTGCTGCTGGCGGGCATGCTCACGCGCGGCACCACACGCGTGCACCAGCCCGCCGTCACGCGCGACCACACGGAACGCCTGTTCGCGCACTTCGGCATCCCCTGCTCTGTTTCAGAGGACGGGCTGGACATAGCGGTGACGGGGCCCGTAGACATTGCGGCCAGGGACATCACCATCCCCGGCGACATCTCCAGCGCTGCGTTCTGGCTGGTGGCGGCAAGCATTGTTCCCGGCAGCGAGCTCACGCTGCGCAACGTGGGGCTCAACCCCACCCGCTGCGGCATCATCCCCGTGCTGCAACGCATGGGGGCGGATATCACGATTGGAAATCGTGTGAACGCGGGCGAACCCTACGGCGACATCACCGTGCGCCACGCCCCGCACCTGCACGGCACCGATATCGGCGGCGCGGAAATCCCCAACATCATCGATGAAATCCCCGTGCTGGCCGTGGCCGCCGCCTTTGCGGAAGGCACCACCGCCATCCGCGACGCAGCCGAGCTGCGCGTGAAGGAGAGCGACCGCATTGCCACCACCGCCGGGAACCTGCGCGCCATGGGCGCCGCCGTGGAGGAACTCGATGACGGCATGAGCATCACGGGCGGCGCGCCGCTGCACGGCGCCACCCTGCAGAGCTTCGACGACCACCGCATCTCCATGTCCTTCCTCATGGCCGGTCTAGCCGCGGATGGCACCACCACACTGGAGGGCTGTCAGAACATCGGCACCTCATACCCCGGGTTTGAGGATACACTACGCCAAATGGCGGCAGAATAATTTACGATTTACAATTTACGATTGACGATTTGGAAAATTCGCCGCGCCGGATGGCGCGGGGGCGGTTTGGGGCTATTTCCCTTTCCAGGCGTCCCAGAGGTAGGAGGCCAGGAGGTAGAGGGATTGGCCGAGTATGCCGCCGATAATGGAGACAGGCACCAGTATCCACATGGATTTGGCGTCGCAGAGCCATGCGGCCAGGGACATGGCCGAGAGAGCGCCAATCAAATAGGCGACTCCTGATTTCCACATGTCGTTCATCGGTGGTGGCGGTGTGGGTTGAGGTCGCGCTGGTGTTCCTCGCGGTCGTCGCGGTTGCGTAGCATGCCGCGGCGGTTGCGCTTGAAGACGCGCTCCAGGGTCATCTGTCGCTTTTCGTTGCGGCGTTCCAGCTCGGCGATTTCGGCATCCAGGTTGAGGAAATGCTCATAGCGCTCCTGGGAGAGGGTGCCCGCCTCCAGCGCGGCGCGGATGGCGCATCCCGCGTCCTTGCGGTGGGAGCAGTCCGCAAAGCGGCACTGCGTGGATAATTCCGAGAGGTCCGCAAACTCCGCGCGCAGGGTGGCGGCATCCGTCCACATGTGGATTTCGCGCATGCCGGGGTTGTCGATGAGCACGCCGCCGCCGGGCAGCACCACCAGCTCGCGCGCCACGGTGGTGTGGCGTCCCTTGCCGGTGACTTCGTTCACGTGGCCGGTCTCCAGCCACTCGTCGCCCAGGAGGGAGTTGACGAGCGTGCTCTTGCCCACGCCGGAGGAGCCGACGATGGTGATGGTGCGTCCCTTGGGCACGCGGCGCAGGTACTGCGGGTATCCCTTCTTCCAGCGCGCCACGATGGGGTAGACCTCGCTGCAGAGCGGCTGCACCCGGGCGCAGAGGGCCTTCACCTCGTCCTCGGACACGGTGTCGGCCTTGTTGATGAGCACCACGGCCTCCGCGCCGCACTTGCGGATGAGCGTGAGATAGCGCTCGATGCGGCGCATGTTGAAATCATCCGCGGCATCCGTGACCACCACCACCATGTCCACGTTGGCGCCGATGACCTGCTCCGCGCAGCTGCGGCCGGGAGCCTTGCGGGAAAAGCGGTTCTTGCGCGGCAGCATGGCGCGTATCACGGGCAGGTCGTCCCCCTGCCCGGGGTCCACGGCCACCCAGTCGCCCACGGTGGGCAGGTCGGCGTCGGACACGGCATCGTGCCACACCTTGCCGCCGAGCACCACCTCGTGGTCGCCCCTGCCCTTGGCGATGACGGTGAAGTTGATTTTGGTCTCGCGGATGATGCGCGCGGGATACCAGTCGGGCTGTTGGAGCGCGGCGAAGGCATCTGCCAGGCGTGTGTCCCAGCCCAGCATCTCGGGGGTGACTTTCACTTGGGGCGGATGATGGTGGCGTGTTCGATGATGTGCATGGCGATGTGCTCCTTGGTGTCCTTCTCCAGGTACTCCACGTGGTCCGGGAACACCAGCACCACCTCGTTCTCGCGGGAATCGAAGCCGATGTCGCTGCGCGACACATCGTTGCCCACCACCATGTCGCACTGCTTGCGCTCCAGCTTGCCGCGCGCGTATGACTCCACGTCCTGCGTCTCCGCGGCAAAACCGATGAGCGTGCCCTTGAAGCCGAAGACGCTGCGCATGCTGCCCAAAATATCGGGCGTGCGCTCCAGCTCCAGCACCATGCGCTCCCCCTGCTTCTTGATTTTCTGTTCCGAGTACGCCACGGGACGGTAGTCCGCCACGGCGGCGGTGAGAATGGCCACGTCCACCCCGCCCAGCATGTCGCGCACCGCATCGTACATCTGCTGCGCCGTCTCCACCTGGATGAAGTCCACTCCCGGCGGCACATCCAGCGTGGTGGGGCCGGATATCAGCAGCACCTCGTGGCCGTCGTGCCGCGCCGCGCCAGCGAGCGCATAGCCCATGCGGCCCGACGAGCGGTTGGTCAGGTAGCGTGCGGGATCAAGCGGTTCCCTGGTGGGTCCGGCGGTGATGAGAAACCTCATGCGCCACACTCTAGCACACATCCGCCGCCATGGCAACTCCCGCGCGCGCGTCTCAGGGATGCGGATGGAGAAAAAGCCGCCCGGGGCGTCCCCGGGCGGCTCCAACGCTAACAAGGTCTCGCCTTGAAAGCACAAACACACACATGAAAAAGGCGCTATTGTTCGCCTACAGCTGTTTCCAACTGCACCCCCAGTCTACAGTATTCCTAATGCTGTAGGCAAGCGAAAATCATAACGCGTTGATATAAAGATGCTTGGAAGCGCGGCGGTAAAACGCCGCCCCGTTCGCCGCCTGCCAGTTCGGCATGCAAATCCAGATTTTTTTGCAACTTAATGAAAAAAAGGCTTGCCTACAGCATTAGGAATACTGTAGGCCTATCAGTCAGCGTTCATCGCCGA
>JAKSOT010000073.1 GCA_024405455.1 Akkermansia sp.
AGCGCAAGCGTGAAATCGCCGTGCTGCAGGCCATGGGCGCCACCCCCGCCAAGATCATGGGCATCTTCACCTGGCAGGGCGTCATCATCGGCTTCTTCGGCGCCGTGCTGGGCGTGCTGCTCGCCATCCTCACCCTCCACTACCGCCTGGAGATTCAGGCGGCCATGGCCAGCATCGGCATGGACCCGTTCCCCATGGAGGCGCACGGCATCACGCTGCCGGCCGTGTACGACCCCGCCATGTTCGCCTGGCAGGCGTTCAAGGCGTTCCTCATGGTCACGGCGGCCTCCATCATTCCCGCCTTCCTCGTGGCGCGGCAGGACCCCGCCAAGGCCCTGCGTTCCAACTAACCCGCCCCGCATGGATATTTACTGGATAGACAAGGAGAGGAAGCGCTGCGGTCCCGCCACCGTGCCGGACATGATTTCCAAGGTGCGCACGGGCGAGCTTTCCGCGGAAACGCTCGGCTGGCACGCGGGCGCGGTCGGCTGGGTGCCCCTGAGAGACCTGCCCGCCCTCACGGACTTCCTCACGGAGCGCGCCCCCAAGCACATCACCTACGACCCCAACGACCCCATGCCGGAGCTGGACGACCGCGACACCCCGCCCACCATGGACATGCGGCCCGCGGAGGCCCCCACCGAGGCGGACATGCCGCAGGGCGTGGAGCGCCTGTACCTGCCGTCGCCGGGCGTGCGGCTCATGGCGCGCCTGGTCGACATGTCGCTCTACACCGTGCTGGTGTACTTTGTGCTGTACGTGCAGCATGCGCCGTTCAACCTGGCGTACCTGCCGAGCAACCCGCTGTTCTGGCTGGGCATGCTGGTGCTGGAGCCGCTGCTGCTTTGCACGTGCGGCACCACGCCCGGCAAGGCGCTCTTCCGCCTGCGCGTGCGGATGATGGGCGCGCGGATGCAGGACGGGCAGCTTGCCCGTTTGAGCTTTGGGCGAGCGTTCGCGCGCACGCTGCTGGTGTTCGTGCTCGGCTTGGGCATGATGCTTTCCATCCTGCCGATTTTCACCATGCTCTTCTCCCGCTGGCAGATGCGCCGCCAGGGCGTCACCGTGTGGGATGTCCGCACCGGAGCCGTGCAGGATTGCAAGCCCCCCGTGCCCTCCGCGGGCATGCGCACCGTCATGGCTGTCATCATCATGTTCTGCTGCCTGCAGTGCACCTCCTTCCTCATGCAGCCCTGGACCCCCGCCATGCTGGACGCCATCACCGAGCAGAACCCCGACCTCGGCGCCAAGCTCCGCTCCCTCCTGCCGGAAGAGCCGCCATCCCCGGAAAAATAGGCGGCGTTCCCGCTTGCCGTTCTCTTTTTCCTTGCCCCGCCGCGCGCGCTTGCGTAACATGGCAGGCATGGTGATAAAGTCCGTGATGCTGTTGTCTGCCCTGCCGTGCCTCGCCGCTTCCGTCTTCGGCCCGGGCGTGTGCTATGATGTGGGCAAGGGCTCGTACAGCGGGGATGCGCGCGTGAAGGACACGCGCGACACCGTGCTGTGCTGGGCGGCATCCTCCTCCAATCTCATCCAGTACTGGCAGGACTTCTATTTCGGCGCGCTCGCGCGCCCCGGCACGCCGAACGGCGCGAACACCCAGGTGTACGGCGACCCGCAGGGCACGCGCTGCCTGAACGTGTATGAACAATTCCTCAAGTCATCCACGGGCGACGAGGGTGGCACGCAGCTGGACGCGCTCAACTGGTGGTTCAAGAACACCGCCACCAAGGAGCTCGGCGGCAAGGAGGCGTACTACTCCGCCTTCGATGCGCAGCCCACTGCGGCGGAGGCACGCAGCTACCTGATGGAGGAGCCCACCCTGGCGCAGTTCCGCGAGGTGCTGGAGATGGCCGGCCGCTGCCGCGGCCAGGCCGCCGGGCTGGACGTGTGGCAGATCGACGGGGGGGAGCGCCCCGGCACCATGCCCTCCAAGAGCCGTTTCCACGCCGTCACCTGCTGGGGGTATGAGACCGATGCCGCAGGCGAGCCGACCGCGCTCTACCTCTCGGATTCCGACGACCGCGCATTCGGCGTTTTCCTGGTGCATGTGTCGTGCCGCGAGATTTTCGACCCCTTCTCCGGCATGCGCTACAAATCCATCGTGCTGTACACCGACGACGATGTGGACGGCTACCAGCCCGGCGAGTACGAACCCAACCTGCATTCCGCATGCGCCATCCTCACGCCCGGGTCTGCCGCGAAACCGCGCCCGCTGCCCAATGCCGACCCCGCCGCCGCCGCTCGCGAGAACACGCAGCTGCCCACCGGCTCTGCGCTGAAAGGGGATTTGCGCGTGGGTGACGGGAAACGCTGCGTGCTGCTCCACGCGGAGAACCTGAAACTGGAGTCCGCCCTGCGCATCGCCGGCGGCAGTCTGGCATCCGTGGCCGACCTCGACGCGCGCGCCGTGCGCAACAACGGCAAGCTCTACCTCCGTGGCGGTGCCAACTCCCTGCGCGGCGTGCAGAACATGGGTTACTTGGAATGCGTGGGCGCGGACAAAATCGTGCTGCACGGCGCGGACAATTCAGGTCGCCTCGCCCTGCGCGGCAACAAGGCCGCCGTGGTGAAGGGGGCGGATTTCCGCAACGCCGGCACGGCGCTCCTCTGCGGCGGGGATGCCATCCGCTTCGAGAATGCCGCTCTGGACACCACCTCCGGCACCGTCCTGCTGGGGCAGGACACCACCGGGTGCACGTCCACCGCGCTGCATTTCACGGATGCCGACGGCCACACCCTCACCATCACTTCCACGCCCGGCGCCGTGGGCGAGTTGCGCCATGTGCGCATCTCCCCCACCGCCATTGAGGGCGCCGGCTCCGATGCCGTCCTCCGCCACGTCAAAATCGTGGGCAATCCCAAGCTTTCCCGCGTGCTGGTGGAACCCTAGCGCAGCCGGGGCTCCGCCTACGCCGCAGGCTTCGGCATGACAGCGGGCGCAGGCTGGATGCTTGCCACGGGCTCCAGCGCCTGGCGCAGCTCGTCCACCTCGTAGAAGTTCGCCGTGGCCAGGCGCAGGATGTTGGCGGCCAGCTTGGTGCGGATGGGGGCGAACTCGTCTTTCAGGCCGCGCTCGATGGCCATCTTGCCCGCCTCGTCCGGCTGGGGCACGCTGAGAATTTTGGCGGCCACTTCCACGTATTGCCCCACGATTTCGCGGACGCGCGGGAGCACTGCCTTGGCGCTCGTTTTGTCGGTGACGCCCTCCAGCGCGTCGGCCAGCTCGGCGCGGATGCCGATGCTTTCCTTCAAGAGGTTCTCGTAGTCGCTGAAGTCCGCGGCCTGCACCAGGCCGGGCACTGCACAGAGGATGATGAAGGCGGTTTTCATGAGGATGGGAATCGGTGTTGGATGAGGACGTTGAAATGGTCTCCGGCGCCGGGGATGGCGATGAGGTGGCGGTCCGCGGCGTTGGCGGGATCCGCCAGCGGGGCGAGGTAGTCCGCCTGGCTCATGTACTGCACCACGTCGCCCACGCAGCGGTTGGCCAGGTTCATCAGGTCGGTGAAGTTCACATCCGCGGTGATGTCGCAATGCCCGGCGAGGGCGGGCAGCTCGTCCGCTGAGAGCAGGGTGTGGGCCTTGTAGCCGCGCAGGGTGCCTGCGGGGCGGCGGTGGTAGAGGGTGTCGTTGAGCTCGCCGTAGTCGATGGTGACAAACGCGCCCTCCTTCCAGAGGGGCTGCCAGTCCGCGTACCACTTGTGGTAGCTCTCGTGCACCTCCACAATCTGGCCCTCGGTGGCCCAGCGCGCGAAGGCGCTGGATTCCGGCAGCGGGCGTGGGCTCGCCTGCCGGAAGATCCTGCCGTCCGCCACGGCCAGGCCCAGCTCCAGCCACTCGCCCTCCTGGAACACGAACTGCCGCGCGGGGAAGGCGTCCGGCAGCTCGTTGCAGAAGATGAAGGCGCGCCCGCGCACCTGCTTGAGCGCGTCTTTGATATCCGCATGCACGCGGACGGCGGAACCGCCGGCGAGCTTCTGGAAATCGCGCAGGGTGCGGGAGCGGTCCACCATGTGGTAGCGCATGCGCAGGCGGTTGAAGAAGCCGATGTGGCGCAGCACCGCGGCGGCCATGTCCCCGCTGCCGCCGCCGATCTCGATGATGGGCAGGAAGCGCCCGCACGCCTTGCAGGCATCCCGCCACTGGGCGGCCAGTCGCCGCGCGGGGAGCTCGCTCATGGTGGCGGAGGTGGAGAAATCGCCGCGGCAGCCGATGTCGCTGATGTTCGCGCTGTAGTAGCCGCCCTCCTCGTCGTAGAGCGCCAGCTCCATGAACTCCTCCATGGAAATCCAGTTGCCGTGGGCGAGGATGTGCGGCGCCAGGTTCATGCAGGGAAGGGGAGAAAAGGAAAAATTACTTGGAAAGCTCCAGCATGCGCAGCAGCGGCCTCTCCGCGCGGCGGCGCAGCTCCTCGTCAATCTTCACCACGGGCGCCATGTCGCGCAGGCAGTCGCGCAGTTTTTCAAGCGTGTTGAGCTTCATGTACTCGCACTCCGCGCAGCACGGACCCTCCGCCACCGGGATGAATTCCTTGCCCGGCACCAGCGCGCGCAGCCGGTGCAGGATACCCGTTTCCGTCACGATGATGAAGCTGCCGCACGCGCTCTCGCGGCAGTAGCCGATCATCTTCTCCGTGGAGCACACGTGGTCCGCCAGCGCGCGCACATCCGGCCCGCATTCGGGATGGCACACCACCTGCGCCTGCGGGTGGGCCTCCCTGGCGCGCTGCACCTGCTCCGCGGTGAAGCGGCGGTGAACATGGCACGCGCCGTCCCACAGGGTCATCTCTCGCCCCGTCTTGGCTGCGGTCCACGCGCCCAGGTTCTTGTCCGGCACAAAGAGGATGGGACGGTCGGCGGGCGCGGTCTCGATGATGCGCTGGGAGTTGCCGCTGGTGACAATCACATCCGCCAGCGCCTTCACGCCGATGGAGCAGTTCACGTACGCCACCACATAGAAATTCTTGTCGCGGTTCTCATCCAAAAACTTCTTTAGCTCATCCGCCGGGCAGGAGGCCTCCAGCGAGCACGCCGCCTCCATATCCGGTAGCAGCACCGTGCGCGTGGGGTTCAAAATGCACGCCGTCTCCGCCATGAAATGCACGCCGCAGAACACAATCACATCGCACTCCGCCGCCTGCGCCTGCCGCGCCAGCGCCAGCGAGTCCCCCACAAAGTCCGCGATATCCTGAATCTCCGGCCGCTGGTAGCTGTGCGCCAGTATCACCGCGCGCCGCTCCGCCTTGAGCCGCATAATCTCGTCTCTCAAACTCTCGCTGGACATGCCCAAACCTTACCACCCCCGCCCACGGTAGTCAATCCTGATGATTGTCGAACCTCTTTCGGTTGACAACCAAAAAAAAGCTTGCAAGGTCAGAAAAAAAACGGTAATATCCGAGACATCTGCTGTGCAAGCAAGCAAACCACCCCCCCAAGTCCCCACCATGTTAAAAAATAAAATGTTTCGTGATTATTCAATAGAAGAGAGAAAAAACTACATCACTCTTTCCTCTGGTGAGTTTTATCCTGATATTTTGCCCGAAGCATGCGAACTATATAAACCTGTATTGGTGACGTTCGAATCTTTGATGAAAAGAGCAGCTTCATCAACATTGTTATTTGAATATATTTCTGAAGAAGGGGATCAAAATATGAGGACTCAACTTTGCAGGGTATTTAGAAAATACGTTTCTCCTTCCACCCCAGTTGAATTGTTGAAAAAGAAATCGATGTGTAAGGAAATATGCCAAGATTTTGGCTCTCATTTCCGGCCAATTCAAGAAGTTCAAGCAAAGTTTGCGACAAGGCCCATACCTGATGAAGCCTTGTGTGCGTTGCTTTGGGAGTACAAAGACAGAGGAAAGAAAGGATATGATTTGACCGAACAATTCTTCCACATTATTGAACATAATTATCCTGGCGTTGTTATTTGTGGGCCTAGGAGAGCGGGCAAAGATGTCCAGCCTCGCGATTTTTGGCCAGATTATCCTAACGAAAATAGACCTCTCGATTTTGTTATAACATCAAAAAATGGGAAACAAATATATGCAGTCGGACTTGCGCGATACGATGGCGATAGGGGAGGTGCACAGGAGGATGATAGGCCTGGCGGATACGATAGTTGCGCTAGCGAATTACAGTCATATATCGTTAGGCACAAATTGAAAACCAAGATTTTGTTTGTGAATGATGGTCCTGGATTATTATTGGGAACAATGTGGAATGATTATAGCCGTATTGAGGAAAAATACGCAGGATTATTGATGGTTATGACTTTGCGTATGATTCCAGAAAGATTAACAACGAGATGGCTGAAAGGAGAATAAATGTCAACAGGTATCCCTGCTAAAGTGTTGCGCAATACTCCTTTTTCGCTATGCTACACGGGAAAGGAAGATGAAAGTTCCATAATTAACACGCCATGTCCACATTTTGAACTAGTTGATGGTTCGAATGGAGACTTATATGATAATTCCTTGTTTTATGGTGATAATTATGACGCCTTATTGTGGCTTTTAGAACATGGCTACAAAGGTAAAATCCGTCTTGTATACATTGATCCACCGTATGCCACCTCTGGTTTGTTTGTTAATAGAAAGCAGGAGCACGCATATTCCGATCAGATATGCGGAGCCGATTTTGTCGAATTCTTGCGCAAAAGGCTAGTGTTACTTAGGGAATTGTTGACAGATGACGGTTCGATTTATGTTCATTTGGACAAAAATATGGCATTTGTTATCAAAATAGTAATGGATGAAGTCTTCGGTGCTGGTAATTTCCGTTCTTTCATAACAAGACAAAAATGCAGTTCCAAAAATTGTACGAGGAAGTCGTATGGTGACATTTCTGACTATATTTTGTTTTATACAAAGGGGGATCGGTACGTGTGGAACAAGCCTTATGAACCGTGGGATGAGGCAAAAATTGCAAAGGAATATCCTTGTATAGACGAGGCAACCGGAAGACGGTATAAAAAAGTTCCCATCCATGCACCTGGCATTCGTAATGGAGATACTGGCAAAGCATGGAAAGGCATTTTGCCTCCAAAGGGAAAGCATTGGCAGTATACGCGCGACAAATTGGATGCATTGGACGCTGCTGGCGAAATTTATTGGAGTTCAACTGGTAATCCGCGGCGCAAGGTTTTTCTTGACGTTAACAAGGGCGTGCCATTGCAAAATATTTGGTTGGATTATCGTGATTCTATAAATCAATCTCTATTAACGACCGGGTATCCAACGGAGAAGAATATCAAATTATTGGAATTAATTATTACGGCATCGTCAAACGAGGGTGATATAGTGCTCGATTGTTTTGCTGGAAGTGGCACTACTTTAGAGGCTGCTTATCACAATAAACGAAAATGGATTGGTGTAGACAATAGCAGTGAGAGTATTAAGGCAATAGTTAGACGTTTTAAACAAGGCCTTGAATTGTATGGGGACTATGTTAATTCATCTGCTGATCTTAAACAAATCAAGCTAAATTTTAATTCCGGGTGTAATTTTTCTATTTTTCATACTGACAATTTTCAGTATATTCCTTAGTTACATCTCTGTGATACCATACATGCCTTGTGGACACGAAGGCCCGCCTTGAGCTGCATAATCTCGTCTCTCAAACTCTCGCCGGACATGCCCAAACCTTACCACCCCCGCCCACGGTAGTCAATCCCGCAAAGCGCTGTCTTGACGCAAAAGCGGCTTGACTTTGGGCGGGGAAGGGGGGCAGAATGGAAGCGTGAAACCTTTACTGACGGCATGTGCCGTGCTGGGGGCCGCCATGGCGGTTTCCTGCGCACCCAAGACAACATCCCCGGAGCAGCTGCGCGCCGTGCATGAGCAGAACGCCGAGCTGCGCAAGGAGATTGCCACCATGGAGAAGACCATCTCCCGCGCGGGCGCGGACGACGACGCCAACGTGGCGGACGAGATCACCCGCAAGGAGGCGCAGCTGGCGGATGCCGTGCGGCGGCTGGACGAGGCGAACGCCCGCGAGACGGAGATGAAGCTCCGCGTGATTGAGTTGCAGGACCGGTTGAGCGCCTTCCGCGCCTCCTTCCGCATGCTGCAGAGTGAAATTGCCAACAGCGCACAGAGATGAGCGAGGAACCCCAAGAGAACGTGACGCCGGAGACCCTGGTGGAGACGCCCGCCGAAACCACCGTGCAGCCGGAGGTGGTGGAGACCCCCGCCCCTGCCGCGCAGGAGCCTGCGGCACCCATCGCCGTGGATTTCATGCGCCCCAAGAAGCGCGAGTGGTCCGGCATCCTGCTGGATTGCACACTGGTGGCGGCGCTGGTGGCCGTGCTCGGCGGCGGCGCCTGGTACATCAACAACGCCATGCAGCAGTACCGCGTGCCCACCCCCATGGAGATTGCCATGGCGGAGCACACCGACCTCGCGAAGCGGCGCGACGCCTTGGAGGATCGCGCCCGCAAGGCGGACGAGCAGATTCGCCTGCGCAAGCGCGATGCCGCGCTGGATGCCCAGCTCTCCCAGCTCCACCGCCAGATCGAGGCCAAGGAGGAATCCGTGAACTCCCTCCATTCCCGCGTGCTCGCACTCCAGCATGAAATCCGCCAGGAGGACAAGACCTCCCGCAGCGTCGCCAAGAGCCTCCTGCCCGGCCTCGCCATCGGTGATGCCGCCACCACCTCCGGCAAGCGCTACAACAACGCCGTCATCCACCGCCTGGAGGGCAACAACATCGTCCTCCGAACCCCGGAGGGCCAGACCCGCTTCCCCGTCACACAGCTCGTGAAGGACAAGCTGCCGGACATTGCGCGCTACGCCTTCGGGCTGGACGACATGGTGGACATGAGCGATTTCGAGGTGGTGGCCGGCTCCCCCAAGCCCAAGGCACGCAAGGGCAAGCTGATCACCCCGCACGCCCCCGCCCCCAAGGAGGACAAGCCCACTTCCTCCATCGACCCCTCCGCCTATGAGCAGGGCGGCCGACCCGTGGTGGACACGGACGCCAACAAGACCACCACCGCCACCGGCACCAGCGACGACGACCCCGCCGCCAATCCCCAGCCCAGAACGGAGCAGTGGACCCCGCCCACGGGCGATTTGCCCATGTGAGGGGGATTTACAATTGACAATTGACAATTTACAATTTTAAAGTAGGCGCGCCCATGCCACAGTGGCGGAATGGTAGACGCAGGAGACTTAAAATCTCCCGGCTGTTTAGGCTGTACGGGTTCGAGTCCCGTCTGTGGTAGCAGGGTTTTTGCCAGGTGCGATTTGAAAATGCGGAGCGCTGCGCGCTGATTTTCTGCATTTTTGCATAATTTGTGCGAATTTGGGGTTGTCTTGTCGCACATTTTATGCTAAATTCTGTAAAAAAGCAGAATTTATGGAAGAAATCAACCTGAAAGTGAAGCGGCGGCGGCGCGAGCTTGGGCTCACGCTGCGGGACTTGGCGGAGCTCACGGGGTTGGGAATCGACATGCTGAGCCGCTTTGAGCGCGGGAGCGGCGGCATCAGCCTGCGGCACCTGGAACAGGTGCTGGACACGCTGGGGCTCGCGCTGCGCGTGGAGGTGCAGCGCCGCGCGGAATAGAAAGGGGTCATCCCATGAGAAAGGCACTCGTCTATGTGAAGGGAACGGCGGCGGCGGAGCTCACGGAAACCGTGCAGCGCGGCGGCAGGGTGTACCGTCTGCGCTACCTGCCGGAGTATCTGGCGCTGCCGGATGCGGGGAGCGTCTGCATGGCATTGCCGCGGCGCAAGAGGGCGTATGAGTCGGAGAGCCTGTTCCCGTATTTCGAGAGCATCCTGCCGGAGGGAGATTTCGCGCGGCGCGTGTGTCGGGAAGGGCGCTTGGACCGCGATGACCGCTTCGGCATGCTGCTGGCGCTGGCGCACACGGACGCCCTGGGTGATGTGACGGTGGTGGAAAGGAGCGACGAGGCATGAACGGGCTTCCCAAACACTACCCGCGCGCCCTGCGCGACAGGATGTTCGACGGCGCGGACGTGTGCCCCGTGCTGCCGTACGCCCAGCCGCCGAGCAAGGCGCGCGTGGACGGATTGGGCATGCGGCGCACCTTTTCCTTCTCAGGCGCGCAGGACAAGTATTCCATGGTGCTGGACGGCGCCACGCTGCGCTACCGCAGGGACGACGAGCAGGGCGGGTACATCATGAAACCATGCCCGGCGGACGCCTACATGACGCACCGCAAGGACGCGCCCGCCAACGAGCAGCTGTGCATGGAGGTGGCGCGGCGCATCTTCCGCCTGCCCACGGCGGCGTGCGCGCTCTGCTTCTTCGGCAACGGCGAGCCCGCCTACCTCACGCGGCGGTTCGACCGCACGGCGGACGGCCGCAGCCTGCACCTGGAGGACTTTGCCGCCATCACCGGCATGCAGGGCGGCAACAGCGGCGCCAAGTACGCCGGAAGCTACCGGGAGCTCGCCGATGCGCTCATGCGCGCCAGCGCCGCACCCAGGGCGGATGCGCTGCGCCTGTTCCGCATGGTGCTGCTCAACTATCTGCTGTGCAACGGCGATGCCCACCTCAAAAACTTCGCCCTGCTGGGGGAAACCAGCCGCTCCATGGTGCTGGCCCCCGCATACGATGTCATGAACACCCGCCTGCATGTGCAGGATGCGGATTTCGCCCTGGACAAGGGGCTTTTCGCGGATGCCCGCCCCGCCGCCGGCGGCATGGCCGCGCATTTCACCGACTGGGCGCGCGAGCTGGGAATCGCAGAGCCCACCGCCCGCCGTATCATCCAGGCGGCATGCAACAACCAGCCCCGCGTGGAAGCCATGGTGCAGGATTCCGCCCTCTCCAGAAAGGCGCAAAAAGCCTTCCTGCTCAGCATCCGCCCAAGGTTCAAGCGGCTCCATTGTTGACGGGCCATCGGGCGTGTAGGCATTTTTTTGAAAAAATTCGCACAAAAAGGCTTCGGTCTGCTTATAAGGGTATAACCACGAACTAAATTATGACAACGTTCATCTTGTTTTTCAAGCTTGCAACAATGTTCTTGCAATCCATCGTTTCCCTGACCGACGGCAGAGTGTTCCCCAATGAGCACGTTGTCGAGATTCATGCCGTCGCCCCCGGGGAATCGGAGAATATTTCCCAACTCAAGGAAAAGGCGCTCGAACAAATCAGGCTAAAACGCAATGTCGTCAATATCACGGAACATGTCGACGCTGTCCACAGTGTCGATTTTGTGGTCGGGGCGTATTCCTCTCCCCGGTTGACCCCCCTTGAAAAATCGGTGCGCGGGATGTTGGTCATCGGAGATGTGTATTACGACAAAGCCGACAAGGTGGTGCTGGTCATTCCGCCCGGCGGCGGCAGGAAAGTCCGCTTCTTGTACGTGGAGCTGGACGGCAACCTATATGAAGTGAGCTTGTACGAGGGTGGTTGAAGCCCTTTGTCATGGGCGGTTTCAATCTGCGCACTGCGCCGCCCATTCCTTGGGGATGCGGCAGGGGCGGCCCTGGGGCATTTGAACCAGCGCCAGGCGCTGGCGCACGCTCACGCACAGCTTGTCGTCCTCCGCGCGCCGTATCTCGAAGCGGAAGTAGAGGGACGCGCCCTCTGCGCGCTCCAGGATGCCGTTCACATGCATGCGGTCCGCCAGGAAGGCGGGGGAGTGGTAGTCCACCTCGTGCCGCACCAGCACGGTGTGGCGGCCCTCCCTGGCCAGGGCGGCGTAGTCCATCCCCATGGCGGTGGCCATCTTGGTGCGGGCCTCCTCCACCCAGCGGAGGTAGGCCAGGTTGTGCACCACGCCGCCGCAGTCGGTGTCGTAGTACATCACTTGGTAATCGAGCGTGAATTGGGGTGTCATGGCGGTTCAAGCGTATAGGTTCAATTCTCCGTCTTGTCGTGGACAAAGAGCATCAGGATGCGGAAGACCGCTAGGGCGGGCAGCTCCGCCCACAGGTAATACCAGGGCGCGGGCCCCAGGTAGTCCAGGATGGTGCCGGGCAGGGGGGCTCCCTGGGTGTAGCCGTAGTTGGTTCCCAGCCAGATGTTGACCGGGATGATGAGCACCACGTACAGGTTCATCAGCGCGAGGGTTCGCAGGTCGTCGTACCCCCTCGCCCTCCATCCGATGAGCACGGGGACGGCCAGCGCCACCACCATGAGCAGGCCGTGGGAGATGAAGAAGATGAAGAAGGGCAGGCTGGGGTAGCCATCCGCCATGGCGGGGGTGATGAGGGCCTGGATGCTGGCCGTGAGCACGGCGAAGTACACCAGCGCGCACGCCCAGCGCTTGCGCCACCACAGGGCGA
>JAKSOT010000074.1 GCA_024405455.1 Akkermansia sp.
GCGGTGGCGGCGGTGGTGGTGCATGAGCCGGCCGCGGCGGCGGCGGCGGCGGTGGCAGTAGCGGCACAGGCGACGGCGGCGGCGGCGGCGGTGGCGGTAGCAGCACCGAAACAGGCCAAGGCGGCGGCGGCGGCGGCGGCGGTAGCAGTACCGAAACAGACCCCGATGACGGCAACGAGGAGCCCGCACCCCCGGCTGGCGGTGGCGGCGGCGGCGGCGGCGGCGGTAGTGGCGAAGGCGGCGACGGCCCCACCTTCGCAATCGGCGCGTCCATCGCCCGCAACGCGGTGGAGATGCACAGCTCGGCCATCGTTGACGGCTGCGAAATCGAAGCCGAGGGTATACTTCAGGTTGCCGCGAAAGACGTCTCCGTCATCACGGCGGTAAGCGTTGCCGCGGGAGTTGACACCAATTCCGAGGGCGTAGGCGTGGGCGGCGTGTTCTCCTTTGCCCCGGTGGACTCCACCACGGAGGCAATCATCCGTCAGAAGGAAGGGGTGGATGAAAAGCTGGATATCAAGGCGAACCACCTGTTGCTGTTCGCCACGGACGACCACCGCGAGCGCCTGTGGAGTTTCGGCGGCGGGTGCGGCAAGGTTGCCGGTTGCGCCATGGTGCTGTCCTGGGGCAGCTTTGACGGCGCCTCCACCAAGGCCCTGATCCAGAACGTGGATGCCGCCATCGGCAGATCCGCGAACATCCAGTCCTCCTCCACCCTGGATGCCACCTTCATTTCCGCGGGCGCCTCCGGCGGCGGCAAAGTCTCCGCCTCCGGCATGGTCAACTACATCAACTTCAACAACCTGGTGCAAACCGAAATCGAAGGCAGCACCTTGACCATCAAGGATGCGGACGGCATGTTCACGGCGAAATCCAAGGGCACGCGCCTGTTCACGGACGGCGTGGGCGCCCTCAGCATCGGCCTGGGCTCCTCGGCGAGCGTGGGCGGCGCGCTTTCCCTCATCTATGTGGGCGGGAACGGGTCGGATGACACCAACCTGACGCAGACCAGGGTGACGGACAGCTTCATCAACAACAGCGGCACCACCGAGTTGCTGGCGGAAAGCTCCACCAAGGGAATCCTGGCGGGAGTGAACGCCGCCGTGGCGGCCAGCGAAGGCGGCGCCACCATCGTCGGCGGCTTCTCCTGGGTGTCTGACGACTCCCACACCAATGTGGAAATCGTAGACACCTACTTCAACCAGCGTGACGAGGAGGAAGAGAGCGACAAGAACGCGGACTTCACGGCGGAGGCCACCAGCGGCACCACCCTCACCCTCGGCTTCGGCTCCCTGGCCGTGCAAATCGGCGCGGGCGCGGCTGTGGGCGCCACCATTGCCGTGTTGAAGGACAACGCCACCACGGAAGCCACCATGACCGGCGGCGGCGTGGGCAGCGCCCATGATTTCACCCTCCACGCCTCCGGGAACGCTGACTTGTCCGGCCTCATCATCGGCGGCGCCGCCTCCGGCACTGTGGCTGTCTGCGGCAGCGCCTTTGCCGCCACCATCAACCACACCGTCAACTCCAAGCTGGACGACGCCGTCATGAACATGACCGGCGACCTCGACATCAAGGCGGAAAACACCTCCAACGTCGGCAAGGGGGATGGCACACGCTTCACCGTTGCCAATGCCGCGGTGGGTGTGGGCAACGTCGGCATCGGCATCGGGGTCAACTACATCTCCGTCACGGACAAGGTGACGGCCAATGCCAACAACGTCAGCGTCAATGCCGGCTCCATGTCCGCGACGGCGGATGAAAAGAGCAGCGCGGACGCCGTGACGGTCAACCTCGCGGGCGGCATGTTCGGCTCGGGCGACGTGAACGTCGTCCTGCCGGTGCTGGACAGCGCGGTTGAAGCATCCGTCACCTCTGACGACGGTGCCGACGTGGGCATCACCACCACCGCGGGAGGCCTGACCGTTGCCGCCAACAACGAGCAGTGGCTGCGCTCGCACCTGTGGGCCTTCGTCCTCTCCTTCAACCCCTCGGGCGCCTCCGTCTCCGCCAACATCTGCGTCAACTCCATCAACCTGGCAGGCACCGCAGAGGCGAGGGTGCAGGGGGACATGCCCCTCACCCTGGCCGGCGACCTGAACGTCACGGCGGACACGAAACGCTACGCCACCTACACCACCGTGCCGGTGTCCCTTTCCACGGGTGCCGCCATCAACGTGGACGTGAACATCCTGCGCGTCTCCAACGACACTTCCGTGCAGACCCCCGAGGAGGGTGCCGACAAGAAGAACGCCGTGCAGGCGATAGACGGTGAAATCGCGAATGCGAGCGACTTTATCGAAAGCGTGGACATCTCGCCGGACGGCAGCGACCGCAGGGTTTCCGTCGGCGGTGGCGTCCGCGGCTCCATGTCGGGTGTGGCGGCCCTGGTCGACGCACCCTCCGTTCCCTCGACCTCGGCCCTGGTGGACCTGCGCGGCAAGAGCGCAGAGGTGGAAGGCAGTGTCACCGTCAAGGCCACGGACACCATCGATACCACGCCCGACACGGTATCCGTGACGGGCGGCCTGCTGGCCATTGCCCCCCATATCAACATGACCTTCCTGCAGGGCACCGTGTCGGCCGCCATCAACAACAGCGTGGTGACCGCCGGCGGCAACATCACCATTGACACGGCGCAGAAGCACAGCGACAATTTCGACAACGTGGCCGTGGCCGTGGCCGCGGTCGGCGGCACGGCCGGCGTGTACAGGTGGGTGGACAATGCCGTCTCCTCCATCTCGGTCGGCGACGGCACGCAGCTGAAGTCAACCGGAGGGGCCGTCAACATTGGCACGCATTCCGACATCTCGGAGGATTTCACGCATGTGAACACCAATGTCGGCCTCGGCAATGTCGCCCTGCTTCTCCCGGACTTCCAGCAGGACGAGAAGAACACCATCAGCATCGGCAACGGTGTCGGTATCGAGGCGGCGGGAGCGGTTGCCATCGGCACCAATTCCCTGTGCAACTTCAAGGCCTCCACCTATGATATCACGCTGGCCGCCGTCAGCATCGGCGTCAAGGTGGGTGCCATCGGGCTGGCGACCACCCAGGAGCTCACCACCGGCAGCAACGTCACCATCAAGGGGCGCACCGTCGATATCCTCCAGAAGGCGAGCCGCGACATCAACATCATCGAGGACCACATCAGCGCCACCGCCCTGGCCCTCTCCTTCCCGTTCCTGAACATCACGGATACGGTGACCGCCAACCTGGGCATCGGCAACGGAAACCAGATCACCGCCACGGCGGGCGCGCTCAACATCGGCTCCGATGTTGCGGCGAGAACCAACCTCTCCTTCCTGGGGGTGAATGCCGGCGGCATCAATCTCCAGGTTGCCGCCAACTCCTTCACGGAAAACATCACCAACAAGGTGAAGCTGGGCGACAACGTCAGGCTCCGCGGCGACGAGATGGAGGTGGGCGCCCGGAGCGCGCACACGGCCAACATGAAGGGCAACAACATCGTGGCCAACACCGTCACCCTCACGGATGCTCTCAAGACCCGCAATGACGGCAACGTCGTCAGCGATGTCTCCATCGGCACCGGATTCGACGCCAAGGGCAAATCGCTCACCCTCACCGCGCTCACCACGGACGAGTACCTCTGCAACGCGGAGAAGGTCACCGTTTCCCTGCTGATAGCCCCCTACTCCAACAACTCGTTCGAGACGAAAGGCACCGCCTCCGCCACCATCACGCTGGCCGGCGGCCGTATCGATGTGGAGGACTTCCACGCCAACGCCATGACGGATGTCACCGTCAAGGTCCGCCAGCTTCTCGCCGGCGGCAGCATCACCGTCAACGTCAATACCGGCTCCGCCGTCAACGAAATCACCCAGACCGCCACCGTCACCCTGGGAACGGACGGCAACGAGCTGGATATCCTGACGGACAGCATAGGCGTGACCGCGCACAACAAGTATCTGTTCGACCGCCTGGACCCGAGCGCCTACACCATGGTGTACGGCGGCAATGTGGGCCTGGTTTCCGGCACGTCCGTGGGCGACGTTGAAGCGAAGCAGAAAGAGACCGCCACCGTCACCCTGGGCAGCAACGCCCGTGTGCGGCGCCGGGGAGACGCGGAACACTACCTGGCACGGGAGAACTACAGCGCCCTCTTCTCCGCCACCAACAACGTGGAAAGCAGCGCCTCCATCCACCTCTTCTCCGGCGGCGCCCTGAATGCCAACTGCGTGCTGACCACCTATGACGAGACCACGGCCAACGCCACGCTCAACCTCCTCGGCAGCATCGACACCTGGGGGAACACCGAGCTCACCGCGTATTCCCACGTCAGGCACAACATGATGAACACCGTGGAGAGCGGCGCCCTCATCCCCACCTTCACCGCCAAGGTCAAGAACTTCATCGACACGGACGACAAGGTGAACATCAGCGGCGGCGGTGTGGAGTCCATCGGCAACATCACCATCCAGTCCGGCAGCACCAAGGGCCAGTACAAGCTGGTGGACGGCGCCACCGTGCTGGCGGGAGACGACGACACCAACAGCACCAGCTTCAACTGCGACTCGGACGATGCTGAAATCCACAACAGGCGCAAGGAAACCGTCACCATCAACGGTGGCGCGGCGGTGCGCGCCGGCGGTGAGCTCATCATCTACAACGACAGCTCCGCCAACACTCCGAAGCGGGCCTTCAACCAGTCCTGGACGAGCGCGGACTACATCAACGCCGCACGCGACACGGCGGCCGACGTGACCTCCGTAATCGACGTCCGGAATTCCGGCGGGCTCTACGCCGGCCTGGGCTCCGCCATCAAGATGTCCTTCCAGGGCAAGGAGGCGGACCTGGAGTTCATCTCCGCCCAGAGGATATTCGACGGCAGCGTGGCGCAGCAAGACGGCACCTGGCTTGCCCCCGCGGAGGCAGTGCGGAATCTCTACGGCATTCTCAAGGATGCCGACAACAAGACGAGCCTTACCATCCGCCCGCTCTCGCTTCCCGGAATGGCCTTCCGCATCGTCACCCAAGCCACCTTGGACGACCTCGCGGGCAAGCTCTTCAGCCCCTCCAAGCACGGCCTGGACATTTTCGTCGCCGCTGATTGGGGGCACAATGTTGAAACGCTGGGCATCACGCTCCAGGGGCATGAAACCGGCCTCATCTACAACCACACGGCTCTGGACGGCATGGTCAACGAGTGCGCCACGCCCAACCTGAGCCGCAGCGAGGGCGTCTCCATCCGAAGCCAGGCACAGGGGAACCTCAGCCTCAAGGGCGTGTACCAGTTCCCGTACAACACCTTCGTCGCCAACAGCGCGCATGACCTCGACATCACGGGCGAGGTGTGCTGCGGCGTGTCCCAGTTTGAAGCCGGCGGCTCCTTCACGCTCAACAACCCGAACAAGGACCAGGCCCTCCGCGGGCTGCTCAGCATGTACACCGACCTGTTCGTGCAATGGGAAAAGAGCCTTGAAACGGAAGTGGACGACTATGCCGCGGCGCTGGTTGCCGGCAGCGGCAACGGCGGGGTTTCTGCGCTGGATGACAATCCCGCGCACTACGACTTCGGCAGGACATACTCAACGACATTCTCGGATGCGGAGATCCTGGCGGCGGTCCTGAACGCCACCAAGGATACCGGGGATGCGTTTATCAAAGCCATGGGAACCGTGACCGTCAACGCCAGGGTTGTTGACCTCAACGGCCACATCTACAGCGGTTACCTGCCCGGCGGTGACAGCATCATCTCCATCACCCCCGAATTCAAGGTGTTGAACGCCAGCGGCGACATCATCGACAGGGCGGAGGCACGGAGGATTTGCGCTGAAAGCGGCTATGTCAACCGGACCTTCACGTTGGCCGGATACACGGGCCTCTCGCTCGTGTACGACGCCCTGGACAACGACATCACCCTCAGCAACTACGAATCCCAGCCGTCGGGCATCTCGATCAAGGGCATCATCGTCAACTCCAATCCCATCGAAGGCGGTGCCGGGCTCCATGCCGCCGGCTCCACGGCGCCTTTGACCGTCGACAACACGAGCGGCCTCAAGCTCAACATCGGCAACATCAACCTGGAGAAACTGCTGTCGGCCGGCATCAGGCTGGAAAACACAGGCACCGGTGTCACCACCATCTACACCCAGGATGGCGAGGGGAATTGGATCAAGACGGAGAACGGCAAGACCGTCTCCAACACCTCCACCTACACGGGACTGGCGGATTACCAGGTCAAACTGGAAAAGACCATCGATACGAAAATTCATGAAGAGGGGCGCTTGACGCATACGCCCGCCTCCCTGGGAAGCGTAGCGCAGGGCGATGATTGCATGGTTGAGGGCTATGTGGGCAACAAGCAGACCATTGTGGACGCGCTTACGCTCAACCACGAGCCCGATGCCGTGGCCATCGTGAAACCGCTTGAGGCCACCTACGTGAAGGCCGATGGCGGACACAAGAACGGCTACGCCATCTCCGTGCACCAGGCGCCAAAATCCAAGAAACTCACCTATCTCTATGATCCCGGTGGTTCCCTGCGTTGGAAGTACAATTTGGATTACATCGACCGCAGCACGGAGACGCTCTACGTCGGTGCAACCAACCCGGTTGCCGTCAACCTCGGCGCCGTGGAGGACGGTCTCACCGGGCTCACCATCTACAGCGGAACCGTCAACTTCATGGGGGTTGTCAAGGCTCCCTTCTGCAAGGTGGAGGCCATAGACGCCATCACGGCAACGGCGGATGCACGCGTCAACTGCGCCGCCATCACCATGTCGGTTGCAAACGGCAGCATCGGCACCGCGGAGCAGGCTCTCATTTTCAACGCGAAGGATGCCACCTTCACCGCGAAACACAACCTGTACCTCGCCACGCAGCAGGACATCGACAAACTGAAGCTGGACGCCGGCAAGGTTCTTGAGATGACTTCCGACGGCAACATCAACGATCTCGACATGCACGCCTTCGTCTCCGCGCTCGTCAACGCCAAGGGCAACATCACCGTGACCGGCGGCAGCGTTGCAGACAAGGCGAACGCGAGCCACGCCCGCGTCACGCTCCTCTCTGAGAACGGAGCCATTGACGTGCAGCGGGGCGCTGATTTCACCAAGGCCATCCTCACTGCGGAGGCCGAGGGGAACGTCACCGTCGTTTCCGAGGTGGAGAGTAAGAGTCCCCTCACCCTCGACTACGTGGAGAGCCGCAGCGGCCGCGTGTACATTTCCGCAAACGGCAGCATCTTCACCATCCGCAGCGCGGATATGAGCGATCCCGTCGGCAAGGAAAGCGCCGTCTTCAGCCTCGACGTCTCGAACGGAGACATCGCGCAGGACTACTTCGCCCTGCTCCAGCACTATGAGGAGCTCTACTTCGCCATGGATGGGAAGGGCAACTACACCAACCGCGCGGAAGACGGCGTGACCTTCGTCCTGCCGGACGCGGACGCGACCAGGGACCAGCTGCTCGCTGATTTCGAGAGGCTCTACAACAACGGCGACGGCGACTACCTCGGCGGCGTCATGATGGCGCTCAGCGGCACGGACGCCGTGGGCGGAGTCAAGTTCGCGAGCGAGGCGGATGCGCTGGTCCACCTGGCGAAGGACACCGACCCGGACAAGCTGAAGCATTACGCCAATGCGTACTATGACAAGCTGGTGGCGGACATCACCGGGGAAATCCTCCAGCTCCACATCACCGCCCCGGAGGGCATGAATTACGGGCAGTTCAACGAGGAGCTCTACCGCCTCTACTGGTTGCGCGACTGCACGGGCAGGCTGGTCAACCAGGATGCCTACGGCAACTTCATCAGCCCGCTCCGCGAGGGCTCCTCCACTGACAGGTTGTACAAGGATACGATGTGCCAGGCCATCACCGCCCAATTCCGCGATTATGCCCCGGTCAACACCGGGTACAAGACGGAAAACAGCGCCGTCCTCAGGGACCTCGCCTACAACGTGAGCGGCAGCGGGGCAGCGGCTGTCGAGTCCCGCCGCATGGCCGGCGGCCTGGCATCCCTGCTCGGCGGCCAGCCCATCGGTGACCTGCAGACCACCGTCCGCGCCAAGGAATCCGTCACCCTCCTGGCCAATGGCGGGCATGACATCGGCGGCGGCACGTTCCATTTCACCATCAAGCCCATCGGCAGGAATGAGGATGGAACCTTCCAGTATTCAGACTGGGCGGACCAATTCCACAAGTCGCTCTGGGGCAGCGCGGTGCTCGTGTCGGAGAACAAGGAAACGGGCGAGCAGCACTACACGCTCGATATCATTGACCTCTCCACCTCCCCGGGCAACGTCAGCACGCCGCAGTACGCCTTCCTGCAGCGCGCCCTGCCCATTGACGTGGAGCGCGTGGATAACAACAGCGTCCGCGTCTTCATCCGCAACTACCTCGGCGTGGACACCCCGCAGCTCAGGGCGGAGGGCAACACCGTCCTCATCGGCGCCACAGGGCAGCAGACCCTCACGCTCGGTGACGGAAACATCAAGGCAAACAACCTCGTCCTCTCCACCACTGGCAAGGTTGTCGGCTCCCTGACACAGACCGCGTCCGGCACCACCAGCATCTATGCAGACGGCGGCATCGGCGATCCCGGTGCGTACTTCGGCATTGGCGGAGACTCCAACTTCACCCTGGGGAGCTCCGGCAATGTCTACGTCAAGCCCGTGGGCGACGCCAAGATTGTCTCCATCACCGGTGAGAATGTCTTCCTGGACACCACCTCGGGCAGGCTGATCCCCGTCAACACCGCCGCCACCCAACCGCACATCATCGGCCGGCGCATCGACTACTACGGAGACCTTGACACCGGGCTCAACTTCCGCACCACCGGCACGAGCAAGGACGAAGGCGGCCTGCACTGGCACGGCGGCACCTCGGACACACTCAAGTTCAACGCTCTCAACTCCGCATACGCCTTCTGGTTCGAGCGGGAGGGGGAAGCCCCGGAACTCGACAAGATCAACATCGGATACAGCGGGTACTTCGTCGTCGGACTGAATATGCCCGGCATCAAACCCCAACCCCTCAAGGCCGCCGCCAAATCCGACGGGGCGCTGACACTCGGCGGCACGCCCGCCATGGGCGGGGGCTCCTATGCCATTGCTGCCAATTTCCATCAAATCAACACGGATGCCACGGTGAACATCCTGGAGTTTGAAGGGGCACATGCATTCGACAGCCTCTCCTTCGACGGCGAGGGCGCCTACACCGTCAGGGCCGCAGACGAGTTGCTCCTCGGCAGCTCCGCTCCCGTGGAGGTGCGCGGCAGCGCAACCCTCACCTTCGCCGGCTTCGGCACCGCCCAGGGGGATGCCGTCAGCATCAACAGCACGGGTGACCTCGCCCTCGCCTCCTGCGATGTCAGGAACGACCTCGTGGTCAACAGCACCGGCAATGTCGTCCTGGACGATGTGCGCCTCCGCGGCGGAGAGGCCTCCATTGCAGGCGACACCGTCTCCCTCAACGGCACCTCCGGCTCGGAGAGGCTCGTCCTCAACGGCAGCAACGGCGTCACCGGACAGGATATCTCCAGTTCGGAAATCATCGCCAACAGCTCCAACGCCGGCGTCTTCCTCAACTCCACCAGCACCAACAGCCTGAGCGGCTCCTCCGGCAAGTCCTTCGTGGCTTCCGTACGGCCCATGGACGGCTCCTCCGGTGTCACCGTCAGGGATGTCTCCGCGGACGGCACCACCTCCAAGGTCATCATCCAGGCCATCTCCGACCAGCTGGTGCTGGACGGCTTCATCACCGGCGCCTCGCTGGAGTTCTACAACACGGGCGTCATCGATGAGGAGATGGGCGCCATGCTGCTCTCCCTCTATCCCTTCTGGGATGTCTGGCAGAGCGAGGACCCGGAAGTGTGGCAGATGACCATCGAGACCATGGAATCCGACCTCTTGGAGGGCTACATCTGGCTCGTGGAGGAGGTGGAGTCCCTGGCGGAGAAGAGCTGCGACAGCGCGGATGAGCTGCGCCGCAAGGTCAACGCGGAGGGGCAGCCCCACAGCGCCGCACCGCTCCGCTTCACAGACAAGAGCGGAAACACCGTCACACGCGAGCAGTTCGCCAACCTTATCACCAACAAATAAACCCCAATCCAACGTAATACCATGAAGAGAATATGCATGTTCCTTGTCCTCTGCCTGCCCGTGCTGGCGCAGGACGCCGCACAAACCAGCGAGCGACTCCGTGAAAGCATGGAGCGCAGAGCCCTGCAGGAGCAGGTGGAGGCCCACCGCCAGGGGCCCGCACTGCCGGAGGGATTCAAGACAGAGGAGGACAAGGCGGACGAGGAGGCGCCCTCCGCGGAGGAGCGCAAGCCCGTCCTGCCGCTCAAGCACCTGGAGTTCGGCCCCACCCGCGTGGTGCCGGAAACCCTCCTCGCCGGGCTGCGCGCCAAGTATGAGGGCCGCACCGTCTCCATTGCAGACATCAAGGCCATTGCCGCCGCCGTCAACAAATACTACCGCGAGCACGGATACCTCACCAGCCGCGCCTACCTGCCGGAGCAGGACGTGAGCAAGGGCACCCTGCGCGTGGAGCTCATGGAGGGCACCGTCGGAAAGGTGGACGCAACCGGCCTCACCACCACCAAGCCGGAGTACGTCCGCCGCGCTTCCGGCATCAAGCCCGGAGAGGTCTTCCGCACCGACACCCTGGAGGCCCAGCTCGCTGAATTCAACTCCTTCACCGATTTGAAGAGCCGCCTCAACATCTCTCCCGGCAAGGCGGACGGCACCTCGGACCTGGAGCTCGTCATGCAGGAGCGCAAGCGCTTCGGCGCCACCCTCCTCACGGACAACGCAGGCCAGCAGAGCACGGGCTACTACCGCGGCGGCGTCTTCGCCTCCGCGCGCGGCCTCGCCTCCACCGCCTACACGCGGGACATCCTCACCGCCGGATACGTCGGCTCCCGCGGCGCCAACACCTTCAGCGGCGCATACTCCATCACGGAAAACGTCCTCAAGACCACCTGGGGCGTCTCCCTGGACCACTCCAAGACCCACAGCGTCACCAACGAGCTGCGGGAGCTGGGCGTGGAGAGCAAGTACTCCGCCTGCACCCTCAACGTGAAGCGCTCCCTGTACTCGAACGCCAGGAACATCCTCTCCAACGGGCTCGCCTTCACCTTCAAGTCCACCTCCAGCACCATCTCGGGATACAAGATGTATGATTCCCGCACCAACACCCTCGCCTACAACCTGGACTACCTCGCCCTCTTCAACCACGGCTACCTCTACAACGCCGTCTCCGCCACGCGCGGTTGGCAGCTCGGCGGCGAGTACCAGGACTTCTGGCGCGCCAACTACCGCCTGGAGGGCAACTACGCCTTCAACAACCTCCTCGCCGCAAACTGCAGGTTCAACGCCCAAACCAGCAACCGCCGCGTCATGCAGGGCAGTGAGCAGGTTCAGATCGGCGGCGTCAACTCCATTCGCGGATATGAGGAAGGCATGCTCAACGGCGAGCGCGGATACGCCCTCCAGGTGGAGCTGCGCGCCAACATCAAGAGCCTCTGGGCATCCGCCCCCTCCTGGCTGGACTCCGCGGAATTCTTCGCCTTCTATGATTGCGGGCAGCTCCAGCATGAAAGCATGTCCCAAGCCCTCACCAACGCCAGCGAGGCCTTCCTCGCCTCCACAGGCTGCGGCATCCGCTGCGGCCTCCTCCACCACCTCAACGGCAGCTTCACCATGGCCATGCCCCTCAAGAAGCACTACTACAACCTGAGAGACAACAAACCACACTGGCTCTTCGCCGTCACTGCAGAATTCTGATTGTTCCCGCAAGCCAATTCACCAATCCCCCGCCCGCCGTTCCCCCGTGGAACGGCGGGCGCGGTGTGAATTCATTGGTGGCAACGGGCCGCGGAGAGGGGCAACCCTTGGCGCTCATACGCCCCGCCGCAACGCGGCGGGACTCTCTTAGTTGTAAGTGCGGAGGGGGACAATCCCCACCCTTACGGGATGGGGCAAACTTTGTGTCGCCATTGGGATGGCTCCTAGTTAGCCGCGTCCGTCTTCGCCAAGGCTACGCCGAGACAGGCCAGGCGCGGGGGCGTGGGTGAAAAGGGGCATTTGACATGGCATGCCCGATTTGTTACGATATCCCCCTATGAGTCACGCATACTACATCAACAACGCGCATGTGGTTTTTCACACGGGT
>JAKSOT010000075.1 GCA_024405455.1 Akkermansia sp.
CCGTGTACGGCACGTTCACGGACCATCCGTACTACAACTGGCTGCGCGGCGCCGGTGCCGCCAACAAGGGCAGCATCAACTCCAACGCAGACTACTTCAAGGGCATCGAGACCCTGGCCAAGGCCGCGCCCAAGCTGCACGGCAGCCCGCTCTTCCGCGCGGATTTGGAGGAGTTTGCCGCCGGATACCTGGGCGGCAAGGTGGAGCTGCTCATCATGGCCTGCGACCGCGCCCTGCAGGAGGGTGACAACGAGGAGGCCAAGAAGCTGGACGACCAGGTGACGGAGTACATGCTGGCCATGGACCGCCTGCTGGAGAGCCACCCCAACTTCCGCCTGGACCGCTGGCTCGCCTTCGCCCGCAAGCACGGCAAGGGCAACGAGAAGCTGGCCGACTACTACGAGAAGAACGCACGCCGCCTCATCACCGTCTGGGGCCCGCCCGTCAACGACTACGCCGCCCGCACCTGGAGCGGCCTCATCCGCGACTACTACCTGCCCCGCCACCAGCTCCACATGAAGGGCCGCTTCAACCCAGCAGAGAAGGTGGACGTGGCCAAGTGGGAGCTCAACTGGGTGGAGAGGAAGCACGGCGTCTCCCAGGCCAAGCCGTACAAGGACCCCGTGGAGGCCGCCGTCAAGCTCATCGCCAAAACCACCCCCATCACCGCGGACGCCCTGAAGCCCAAGGACAACAGCAAGCAGGTGGCCACGTGGTCGCCCGACCAGGTCTCCACCGAGTGGAAGGAGATTTCCTGGCCCGTCTCCACGCAGGATTTGCGGCAGGCGGGCGCCGTGCGCTTCCGCTTTGTGCGCGGCAGCCACCGCCTGGACATCTCGGAGGTCAAGATTGAGCTGGACGGCCAGATTGTGGCGGATGTGAAGCAGGACGGCTTCACCGGCGACACCTCCTCCAATTGCGTGTACCGCTTCACCCTGCCCGCGGGAACCGCCGGCAACAACAGCTGCCACATCATCGCACGCGTCCGCTCCAACGGCGGCAACAACTCCTACGGCTCCGTGGAGCTCCTGCCCAAGAAGAAATAGCGCCATCCCAGCGAGCGAATTCTCTTGCCGCATCACACGGCATGTGGTATGATGAACCCATGACAATGAAGCGGACTTTGCAAGGAATTTGCGGTTTTTTTTGGATGGTCGCCATGTTGGGCGGCGGCGCGGCGCACGCGCTTTCAGGCCCCGCCCCGGTGGATGAGAACATGCGCGATGTGCGGGTGGCCGACATGCCGCAGTACGATGTGCCCAAAATCGATATCAAGGACAAGGGCAAGCACGCCAAGAACATCATCCTCATGATAGGCGACGGCATGGCTTCCGAGCATTTGTGGGCGGCGTGGATGCTCAATCGCGGCAGGAGCTTCATCCTGAACATGCCGGTGACCGGCGTCTCCATCACCACATCGGCATCCCATGCCGTGACGGATTCCGCCGCCGGAGGCACGGCGCTGGCCTGCGGCCACAAGACCACCAACCACTTCCTGGGCATGACGCCGGACAAGAAGCCCATCGAGAACCTGGCGGAGTACTACCGCGCCAAGGGCAAGGCCACCGGGCTGGTGGTGACCAAGGATATCACGGATGCCACGCCCGCCGCCTTCTATGCGCACGTGGACGACCGCAACAAGAAGAAGGAGATTGCCAAGGCGCTGGTGGACGCCAAGTTCACCGTCATCTACGGCGGCGGCAGCAAGACCCTCTCCGCGGAGCAGAAGCAGGCCATTGCGGATGCCGGGACGGTGGCGGAGTTCACGCACGACGGCAACCCGCCCGCCGTGGCGGAGCGCGGCGAGGACTACCTGTGCAACTACGTATCCAAGGCGCTGAAGGTGCTGGAGAAGAACCCGCGCGGCTTCTTCCTGATGGTGGAGGGGTCCCAGATCGACCACCACGCGCACAACGGCAAGGCCAAGGAAACGCTGCACGAGACCATGGACTTCGATCGCGCGGTGGGCGTGGTGCTGCAGTGGATGAAGAGCCACCCGGACACCCTGCTGGTGGTGACGGCGGATCACCAGACCGGCGGCCTGAGCATCAAGGATGGTAACAAGGACCACGGCAGCGTGCATGTCATCTTCGGCACGCACTCCCACACCGGGTTTTCCGTGCCCGTGTATGCCGCCGGCAACGGCGCGGGCAAGTTCACCGGCGTGAAGGACAACACGGAAGTCTCCAAGCTCATGCGCTGATTTGCAGCGGGCACGAGCAAAACATTTCGGCCCGCACGGCAAACGCCGCGCGGGCCTTGAAAATTCCTAATCTTAATCTTAATCCTAATCCTAATCCTAATTTCCCCTTAGAACCTCCCGGCCTTGGCCTTCTTGGCCTTGTACTTGTGGACCATCTTCTTCCACTTGTTGAACATGGGCAGGACCTCTCCGGGGCCGGTGGCCTGGTCGATCTTCTTGCCGTTGGAGTCCATGACCACTAGGACCGGCAGGGAGGAATTGGCGGGGCGCTTGTAGGGGAAGGGCAGCTCCTGGGAAACCTTTTGGTAGGACATGATGGCGAAGAGCACCTTCTCTTTCACGGTCCACTCCTTCATGTCGGTGGTGTCCTGGTCTTCGCTGACCATCACCACCTCCACGGTCTTGTCGCGGAGCATCTTCTTGTAGACCTTGTTGATGGTCAAGATGTCGCCCGCCTCGGAATCCTTGCGGGCGTGGAAGACGAAATAGACCTCGGCGGCGCGGGGGCGTACATCGGTGAGGTATCCGCATTTCTTGAGGGCCTCCGCCACCTTGGAGGTCTTGACGGCATCGTCTTCGGCGTCTTCCTTGTCGGAATCTTCCGCGGCCAGGTTGCCCTGGGGGTAGTGTACCTTTGCAAAAGCGGGGGACACGGCGGGGCCGGCGAGCATGCCGAGGCCCAGGAGGGTGATAGCGAGCGCTTTCATCGTAGTGGTGGGTTGGTTTTGTGTTATTGTGAGAAGGTGTCGCGGCACGGGCAGTCCGCCAGGGTCCACTTGGCCTTGCCGGATTCCGCGATATGGACGAGTGCGTGGTAGGTGTCCTCCTCCTCCGCGCCCACCTTGGCGGCGATATCCGCGGCGGTGGCGGGCGTGGTGGAGAGGGCGGCCTCTGCGGCGGAGAGGAGCTTGAGGAAGACGTTGGCGGCCAGCTTTCCAGCCTGCACGCCGGGCTGGTGGTAGGCGTTGATGTGGATGAGGCTGGCGTAGAAGCTCACGGTGCGCTCGAAAAGGGCGATGAGCATGCCGAGCGTGTAGGCGTTCACCGTGGGGATGGAGATGGTGATGCTCTGGCGGCCGCTTTCCGCCAGGGCCTTGCGCGTGCCGCGCAGGAAGCCCTGCAGGTAGTCCCCGGCGGTGTAGTCGCCCTCCACCTTCACGGTGTCTGCTGCGGACTGGCGCACCTCGATGAAGGTGGCGAAGAAGTTGTTGATGCCGTCACGCAGCTGCTGCACGTAGGCGTGCTGGTCCGTGGAGCCCTTGTTGCCGTAGACGGAGATGCCCTGGTGCACGGACTTGCCGTCCAGGTCCAGCTCCTTGCCGAGGGATTCCATGATGAGCTGCTGGAGGTACTTGGAGAAGAGCACCAGGCTGTCCTTGTACGGCAGCACCACCATGTCCTTGGCGCCGTGGCCGTTGCCCGCCGCGTACCAGGCCAGCGCCAGGCGCATGGCCATGTTCTGCGCGGTGTCGGGCTTGCGGGTGCAGGCGTCCATGTCGGCCGCGCCCTTCAGCAGGCTGTCGATATCCACGCCCTGCAGCGCGGCGGGCACCAGGCCCACCACGGAGGTTTCGGACGTGCGGCCGCCCACCCAGTCCTCCATGGGGAAGCGGGTGAGCCAGCCCTCCGCGGCCGCGGTGTTGTCCAGCTTGGAGCCCACGCCGGTGACGGCCACGGCCTGCTTGGCGAAGCACACGCCGTGCTCCTGGAAGTAGTGCTGTGCGCACACCATGCCGTTGCGGGTCTCAGGCGTACCGCCGGACTTGGAGATGACCACCGCCAGCGTTTCCGTAAGCGGCAGGGAATCCAGCACGCGCAGCATGCCGTCGGGGTCCGTGTTGTCCAGGAAGCGCATGGCGAGGCCCTTTCCGGGCAGGGCGTCCGCCACCAGCTCCGGGCCGAGCGCGGAACCGCCGATGCCGATGACCAGGCAGGTGGTGAAGGGCTTGCCGTTGGGCGCGCACACCTTGCCGGAATGCACATCCGCGGCAAAGGCCTTCAGGGCCGCAAGCGGGCCGTCGATGGCGGCGCGGAGCTCCGGCGTGGGAGCGATGGCGCTGTTGCGCAGCCAGTAGTGGCCTACCATGCGGTTCTCGTCCGGGTTGGCGATGGCGCCGCTCTCCAGCGCGGCGATTTCCTTGTATGCACGCTCCACCAGCGGGGATGTCTCCGCCAGGAACTCATCCGTGAGCGGAAGTTTGGAAAGGTCGAGTGAAATCCCCATCTGCGGATACCGCAGCAGCTGCCGTGCATAGTTTTTCATAGGCGGGCAGTATAGCACGCCGCCACTCTGCCTGCAAGCTCAAAGTTGCAGCCGCGGTTGGGGCGTGTTGAGTCATCATTCAGGACGCCGAGAGCGGGTCGAGAAAGAAGGGTTTGGAGTTGGATGCTTCAAAAAGTCAGGACGCCGAGTAATATCAAGACATGCAGAAGGGAACACAACTGGAAATGCTGGGGTATTGGCGTGGGCGGTATTCAGGTATGATCAACCGCAAGGAGCGGGGAATATGCCTGACGAGCTTTTGCGAACAGACAGGGCTGGAGCGCAAGTATGCCCAGAAACTGCTAAGCGGCAGGCGTGACGGCACGGGCGCCGGACGGAGGAAAGCGACGGGGCGGCCACGCAAGTACACGGAGGAGGACAAGGAAATCATCCGTCAAATATGGCTGCTGACAAACCAGTATTGCGCGGTGCGCCTGAAAGCGGCGCTGGCGCTGTGGCTGCCGGCGTACAGCGAAAAGGTGAAGAGTGTGGGCGAGGAGAGCCGCAAGCGCATCATGGGGATAAGCGCATCGCAAATCGAACGGTTTATCCGGGATTTCCGGGTGCGTCAGCCGCGTATGGAGGATTGGAGGAAGGGCCGCAGCCAAACGGCTGTGAAGGCGCAGATAGAAGTGCGGGCCGAGCGTTGGAACGTGGACTCGCCCGGGTGGCTGGAAGCCGACTGCGTGGCGCTGTGCGGCGGAAACATGGGAGGGGAGTTCATCTGGCTGCTGACGGTGACGGACGTGTGGAGCGGCTGGACGGAGATACGCCCGATGTGGAACCGCTCGGCGCGCAAGGTGATTGACCACTACGGGGACATGGAGGCGTGCACGCCTTTCGCATGGAAGGGCATAGACACGGACAACGGCGGGGAATTCATCAGCTGGGAGGTGCTGGAATGGCAGCAGCTCAGGGAGGTGATGGGCAAACAGCTGCACTTGACGCGCTCCCGCCCGTACTACAAGAACGACCAGGCGTACGTGGAGGAAAAGAACTACACGCTGGGACGCGAGTTTTTCGGATACGAGCGGTACGGGCACCAGCAAACCATGGCCATGATGGGGGAACTGTGCCGCTGCTGGTCCCTCTACAACAACCTCTACAGACCCACGCTCAAGCAGGTGTCCAGGGTGCGGGAGGGATGCAAGGTGCGCCGCAAGCATGAGAAAACGGCCAAGACGCCCGCCCAGCGCATCATGGAACACCCCGGCACGCCGGAGAGCGTCAAACATGCGCTCGCAGACGCCATGCAGCGCAACAGCCCCCTGGAAATGGCCAAGGCCTGTGAAAGCGGGCTGCGGACGATATGGAAGGCTATCCGGGAAATGGATGCCGTGCCTCCATACAACCAGCTGGGGCGCGATGAAATCGCGAACCGATATGGCAAGCTCAATCTCCGCTACGCTCCGATTGCGCTTGCCATATCGGAGGGGAAAGATTAGTATGGCCCGGCGTCCTGTCTTTATGAAGGAACCAATTCACCCTTTCGGCGTCCTGACTTTTTGACTCAACAGGGGGGTGTTGGCGGGAACGTGCCGCGGCATGTGCTCAGGCCTGGACGGTGATGCGGGGGGTGATGATGCAGCGGCGGTAGGTGCCGGGCTCCACGTGGGTGCGCGGCCACACGATGCAGTCGTCCAGCGTGCAGCCGGCGGGGATGTGGGCGTCCCAGCCGATGGTGCAGTCCTCGCCGATATCGGCTGTGGCGGCAATGACGGCGGTGGGGTGGATGCGCTCGCGGGAGCTGGCCTGCAGCACGGCGTCCAGGTAGGTTTGGGGTGAACCGAGCTCGCGCCAGTTGGCCCAGTCGCACACGTGGCCGCCCACCTTGCCTTGCTTGATAAGTTCCAGCCACGTGGGCACCACGGAGAATTTCTCCTCATCCGCGGGGAAGAGACCGAATACCTGCGGCTCCATGATGTACATGCCCGCGAATTGGTACTCCCCGGCATCCACGCCGAGCGCGTGGCGCATATCGGTCACCAGCCCGGTGGCGGGGTTGAAGCCCACGTTTTTCTTGCCGTCCACGCTGCGCAGCGCCAGGGTGACCCAATGCCCGCCCGCGCGGTGCGCCGCCAGCAGCTCGTCCACGGGGATATCCGTCCAGATATCGCCGTTGTGCACCAGAAGCGGCGCGGCGGGGTCCGCCAGCAGGGGGCGGATTTTCTTCACGCCGCCGCCGGAGTCCAGCGGCTCGTCCTCATGGCTGAACTGCACGGGCTTTCCGCGGTAGGTGCCTTCCGGGAAAGCGCGCTCCCACATGAGCGGCAGGCAGGATGTGTTCACGATGAACGAATCCACCCCGTAGCGCATGAAGTGGTCCATGGTGTGGTGGATGAGCGGCTTCTGGAACACGGGCATCAGCGGCTTGGGCAGGATGCTGGTGAGCGGCGCCAGCCGCGTGCCGAGTCCCGCCCCTAGGATGAACGCTTGCATGGTAAAAGTGGCGTAAAGGTGCAATCACTCGGCTGCCCTGCGGCGGCGGATCTTGTTGACGACGATGCACATGACGGCCACCATGAGGATGAGGAAGACGGCCGCAATCACGGGGGCGACAATCGCCAGCGCGGAGCCGATGGTGGCGCATCCGTTCTCCACGGTGGAGACGATGCAGTTGCCGAGTCCGCCGGTGGTGGCGGTGCTGCCTGCGCGCACGGTGGCGGCGCCGGCCTTCACAGCCCCTGCGGCGCCTCCGCCCGCCACCACGCCCAGCCCCCATTGCAGAGCGGGCGGCATATCGCCCAGCAGGCCGCCCACCAGAAGCGTGCCCGCCACCATGGCCAGCGGGCCGTGGATGGTGTCAAGCGCGTTGTCCACCCAGGGTATGTAGTAGGCCAGGATTTCCACCAGCGTGGCGGCGGAAAGGCCCACCAGGCCCAGGTCGGTGGCGGTCCAGGCGAGGGCGGGGGTGGCGTGGAGGCCCATGAAGCGGACGGCGAGTCCGACCGCCAGCAGGGGCACGAAGATGCGGAACCCGCACGCGGCGGAGAGGCATACGCCCATGACGAGGGCGAGGGTGAGTTGCATGTAGTCCATGTTACCAGAGGTGTGGGAGGTTGAGTTCAATGGCGCACACGCCCATGATGAGGTTGGCCACGGCGTGCATGACGATAACGGGAGTGAGTTGGCGGGTGCGCACTACCAGCAGGTACGCCAGGGAGCCGTACAGGAACGCGCCCGCGTAGTCCGCGGGGTTGTGCACCAGCATGAACGCCAGCGTGACCACCAGGTAGGAAAGCCAGCTGCCTTGCCCGAGCGGCACGGATTGCGGCTCGTCGCGGTTGATGCACCAGCGCATCAGGTAGCCGCGCCAGAAGAATTCCTCAATGAAGGGCACAATGAGCACGGCGCGCGCAAAGCGCAGCGCGTACGCCGCGCACGTTCCCGCAGAGCCCGCGCCGAACACCGTCTCCGGCATGAACCCGCCCTCCCGCGGAACCCAGCCGAACAGGTACGGCACCAGCCACACGGCAATGCCCACCGCGCCCGCGAGCGCGCCCCACAGGCAGCTTCCCGCGCTGCAGCGCCATTCCGCATGCCGCCGCACGCGCCACAGGTACACCGCGCACACCAGCACCTGCAGCGTGTACACGGGGAGCTCCGGCATGCGCTGCCACCACGCGGCGTTCGGGTGGTCCCACTTCACGGCTCCCTCCGCCGCCCAAAGCAGAAGGTTGAACGCCAGGAAGATGATGAACGGCACCGCATAGGTGCGGAAAAGCGCGCCCTCGCCGCCCGCGGCGGGCGGCGGTTCGCGGCGCGTTGTCTCGCGGTCGCACATGGCGGGAAAGGAAACGGTTCAGCCCTTGAGCGAGTCGCAGAAGCGGGCCATCTTGTCGCACGCCTCCTCCAGCAGGGAGAACGCGGTGGCGTAGCAGCAGCGCAGGTAGCCCTCGCCGCACGCGCCGAACGCCGTGCCGGGAACGGCGGCCACCTTGGCCTCCTTGAGCAGGCGCAGCGCGAAATCCTTGGAGCTGATGCCGAAGCGCTTCACGCTCGGGAAGGTGTAGAACGCGCCGCCGGGCAGGTGGCAGTCCATGCCCATCTCGTTGAAGCGCTTCACGATGTAGTCGCGGCGCATGTGGTAGCTGTCGCGCATCTCGTGCATGGCGTTGGTGCCGTTCTGCAGGGCCTCGATGGCGGCCTCCTGCGCCGTGATGGTCGGGCAGATCATCGTGTAGGAGTGGATTTTCACCATCTGGTCGATGAGCTCCCGCGGGCCGCAGGCGTAGCCCAGGCGGAACCCGGTCATGGCGAAGGCCTTGGAGAAGCCGTGCAGCAGGAGCGTGCGCTCCTTCATGCCGGGCAGGCTCGCGATGCTGGTGTGCGGCTCGCCGTCGTAGCGCAGCTCGGAGTAGATCTCGTCCGTCAGCACGAACAAATCGTGCTTCACGCAGATTTGCGCGATTTTCTCCAGGGTTTCGCGCGGGGCGATGGAGCCGGTGGGGTTGGTGGGGAAGTTCAGCATCAGCACCTTCGTCTTGGGCGTGATGGCCGCCTCCAGCTTCGCCGGGTTCAGCGCAAACAGGTCGTCGATGCTCGTCTCCACCGGCGTGGCCACGCCGTACGCCAGCTTCACGGACGGCGCGTAGCTCACGTAGCACGGCTCGTGGTACAGCACCTCGTCCCCGGGGCTCAGCAGGCAGCGCAGCGCCAAATCAATCGCCTCGCTCACGCCAACGGTCGGCAGGATTTCGCAGGCGGGGTCGTACGCCACGTGGAAGAAGCCCTCCACGTAGCTGGCGATGGCGCGGCGGAGGCTCAGCAGACCGTAGTTGCTGGTGTAGGTGGTGTGGCCCTTCTCCAGGGAGAAGATGGCGGCCTCTCGGATGTTCCAGGGGGTTACGAAATCGGGTTCGCCGACGCCGAGGGAGATGATGTCCTTGCTGCCGGTGACGAGGTCGAAGAATTCGCGGATGCCGGAACGCGGCAGGTCCACGACCTGTTTGGAGAGCATGCGGTCCCAGTTCATGGCTTATGGAGCAACGCTGATGCGTTCATCGGTTTCCTCCTCGTCGAAGAGGAGGCCGTTCTGCTTGTAGGTCTTGAGGCGGAAGTGCGTGGCGGTGGAGAGCACGCCCTCCATGCTGGAGAGTTTTTCACTGACAAAGCGCGCCACCTCCAGCAGGGAATTCGCCTCCACCAAAATCAGCAGGTCGAACCCGCCGGAAATCAGGAAGCAGCTGCGAACCTCGTCGAAACGTGCAATGCGCTTCGCCAGCCGGTTGAAGCCGCCGCCGCGCTCCGGCGTGCAGCGAACCTCGATGAGCGCGGACACGCCCTCCTTGTCGTCGTTCAGGATGGCTTGGTAGCCCACGATGCGGCCTTCGGCCTCCAGCTTGGCGCGCGTGGCCGCCACATCCGCGGGTTCCACCCCCAGGCGCGCGGCTATCTGCTCGTCGCTCAGGCGGGCATCCGTCTCCAACATCTTGAGAAGGGCATTCTGTGTCATGGTGCGTGTATGATACCACCCGCCGCCGCCAAGTCAAGGGGGAATGCCGCCTTGTTATGGCATGCATGCAATCCGGCGTGCGCGCGGCTCACGGCTCGAGGACATCGGCGCATTCTGTGCGCAGGGCGCTCACGCCGAAGAGCGGTATGTTCAGCAGGGTGCTGCCGTCCCGCAACGGCTGACGGCTGTACGGCGCCATGGAGCAGCGCACGGATACGGGAGGGGAGAAGCGCTGCACATACGACAGCAGGCTCTTGGAGCGCAGGTTCGTTTCAGCCTTCACCTCCAGCGGAACGGTGGCACCGTCCTGTTCAAACAGGAAATCCACCTCGGCGCGGTTGGCTCCGGCGGACCAATAGTAGGGGGCGGTGCCGAACTCTGCGCGCAACTGCTGCTGCACATATTGTTCCGTGAGCGCCCCCTTGAATTCCGTGAACACGCGGTTCTTCTCCAGCAGGGTTTTGGGCGCGAGCCCGCACTGCGCGGAAAGCAACCCCACATCCAGCACGTACGCCTTGAACGCCGTCTCTTGGTACCCGGCCAGCGGCAGCGCAGGCTTGGACACGCGCGGCACGCGGTATACCAACCCGCTGTCCACCAGCCATTGCAGCGCCACCTCCAGGCGAGCCATGCGCATGCCCTGCTGCACGGCATTTCCTGAGAACCGCTTGTTCTCCCGCGCCAGTTGCACGGGAATGGAATTCCACACCAGGGACAGGCGCGGCGTTTCCACCGCGGGCGCGTGCTTGGTGAAATCGCGCCGGTAGTCGTCCAGCAGCCCGAGCTGCGCCTCGCGCACCTCGGTGAAATCGTTGTTTTCTGCAAAACGCGCCACCACGGCCGGCATGCCTCCCACATAGTAGTAGTGGCGCAGCAAATCCTCCGCACGGGATGCGAAATCCGTCAGCAGCGGCCAGTCGCGGCGGGCGATGGCCTCGTGGAGCTGCCCGTTGCCGGTGGCGTCCAGGAATTCCGTGAAGCTCATGGGGTAGACGGGCAGGGTGTCGATCTTGCCCACGGGCCAGCCGGTGCCTTCGTGCGCCGACACGCCCAGCAGGGAACCCGCCGCCATGATGTGGTACTGCGGTGCGAATTCGCAAAAATATTTCAGGGAAGTGAGAGCGCGCGGGCATTCCTGCACCTCGTCGAAGATGATGAGCGTGTCCTCCGCATCCAGCGGGAAACCCGCCTCCAGCTGGATGGCCGTCAGCAGCCGCTGCACGTCCAAATCGCGCTCAAAGCGGCGGCGCATGTCCTCGTTCGTGTCAAAGGAGATGTAGGCCACGCGGCGGTACGCCGTGCGGCCGAATTCCTGCATGAGCCAGGTCTTGCCGACCTGGCGCGCCCCCATCAGCACCAACGGCCGACGATGGGGCGATTTTTTCCAGGCTTCCAGCTGCTCGAACGCGTGTCGTTTCATCCCTTTTCTCCCTGCTGGTTCCTGTTTATCAGAAAAATATTGAATTTTCAAGATTATTTTTCGATTTTGTACGTTTTCGACAGGAACTTTGGCTCGTTTTCGTACGTTTTCGACAGGAACTTTGGGCGGTTTTTGTACGTTTTCGACAGGAACTTGTCGAAAACGGGGAGCGTCACTTGGCCTTGCGGTCCTGGATATCGCCGCCGCGCTTGCGGATGCGTTCGGGCTGGGGCTTCTTGAGGCGGAGCTGGATTTTGCGGCCGCGCTTCTTGATGGTCTTGGTGGAGAAGCGGTCGGCGCTCACCTCATGGCCGGCCCCGGCGGGGGAGGCGGTGGGCGCGGCGTCCACGGGGCGCGTGACGCGCTGGAGGCGGTCCTCGAAGGCGGCATCGTTGGCGGCGGCTGCGGCGCTGGCGGCCTTGGCCTCCTCCGCCTGCCTGTGCTCCTCCAGGATCTGCTGCATCTCGGTGTCCTCCTCGCGCAGCTTGGCGGCCTCGTCCTCCGGGG
>JAKSOT010000076.1 GCA_024405455.1 Akkermansia sp.
CGAACGGCATGGAGCTGCCCACAATGAAGATGAACAGCGGCATCACCAAATCCCAACAGGTGAACGGCTCTCCCCAGCTGCCGTGCGTGAACTGCGCCGCCACACCCGCCGGCAGCGAATCCCCGCATACTGCGCGCAGGATTTCCAGCAGCAGGGCCGCCCCGCCCGCCAGAACCGCCATGTCCGCGCCCCGCAGGGCGTCGATGCTCGTGATGCGTGATGCCATGGCAGCGACTATAACCACCGCCGGTGCACCGTGTCAACCGGAAAAATATGGACAAGGCGCGCGGGGAATGGTAAAATGGCAAGGAAATGAAAAGCCTGATTTTGACTGCACTGTTCGCCATGACCGCCGTTGCCGTTGAACCGGGCGTGCCCTACCCGGGCACGCTGCCCGCCGCAGCGGAGCTGTCCACCGCGCCCACGCCGCTGCTGGTTGCCACCAACGACGGCACCTACGGCGCAAACGCGCCGGAACAGCTGCCGGAGGACTCTGGCATCCAAATCACCTGCCGCACGGAATCTGCGGAGAACGCGCACTATGTGCGGCGCACGTACACGCTCACCGCCACGCGGGACATCGTGCTCACCGGCTTCACGCCCATCCAGCTGGAGGGCGGCAGCTACATGGTGCCGGGGGAAGTTCCCGGCACGCCGCTGGTGGACACGAAAGCGCACCGCTTCTACGGCATCGAGCTGCCGGTGGCGCAGGCCGTTGTGAAGGACGGCAAGGGCTGGGTGGGGCTGGAGTGCAGCCTGCCGCTGGCCAAGGGGCAGAGCGTGAGCTTCACCACCGTGGAGGGAACCTACCCGGAAGGCCAGCTGCGCCGCGCCTTCCTGGCCTACCTGGAGCGCGAGCGCGCGGTGCCGTACCACCAGGTGGTGCAGTACAACTGCTGGTACGAGCACGGCCTGAACCCCACGGAGGAGAAGCTGCTCAAGACCATTGACGCGTACGGGCGCGAGCTGGTGCAGAAGCGCGGCGTGAAGGTGGATTCCTTTGTGCTGGACGACGGGTGGGACGACTACAACGCGGACCTGTGGCAGCCCAACCCGCAGAAGTTCCCCAACGGATTCACCAAGGTCACGAAAGCCGCGCAGGACATCGGCGCGCATTTCGGCATCTGGATATCCCCGCTCGGCGGCTACAGCGGCCAGGCGGAGCGCATCCAGCACGCGCGCAACATGGGGCTCATCCCGCAGGATGCGCAGGGGCTGGACCTCGCCTACCCCGGCTACCGCGACTGGTACTTGAACCGCTGCCGCGACCTCATGCAGAAGGACGGCTGCAACTTCTTCAAGTGGGACCGCGCGGGCGACGGCGTGTCGCCGCACTTCATGGCGCTGCTGGACATCTCCCAAGAGCTTCGCAAAGTGAACCCGGAGCTGTTCCTGAGCACCACGGTGGGCACCTGGCCCAGCCCGTTCTGGCTCATGTACGTGGACTGCACGTGGCGCACCGGCTCCGCGGACGTGGCGTGGCACGGCAAGGGCAGCAACCGCGAACGCTACATGACCTACAGGGACATGAGCTGCTACCGCGTCATCGTGAAGCGCGCGCCGCTCTACCCGCTCAACTCCATCATGCACCACGGCCTGGTGCTGGGCACGGAATTCCAGGCCGCGCACACCAGTGACGCACGCCCGGACGGCGCGGACCCCGCCATTGCCGCCGCAGAGCTGGGCGGCGCCTGCGAATCCGCCAAGGACCTCTCCTTCCCCGTCAACAACAACATGCGCTCGGATGCCCGCCTGTTCTGCGCCAGCGGCGCCAACCAGCAGGAGCTCTACCTCACCCCCGGCATGATGAACGACGCCGCGTGGGATGATGTGGCCGCCGCGCTCAAGTGGAGCCACAAATGGGCGCCCGTGCTGGCGGATGCCCACTGGGTGGGCGGCGACCCCGGCGAGGGCCGCGTGTACGGCTACGCCGCCTGGCGGGCGGACCGCGGGGCCACGCTCGCCCTGCGCAACCCTGACGACCGGCCGCAGGAGATAGAGCTTTCCGCCGCCGTGTTCGAGCCCACGTCCAAGGGTGCCGTTCCGCTGCGCGCGGCGTATGCGGACCAGCGCGTGAAGGAGCTTGCCATCCCGGCGGAAGGCACGGTGCGCGTGCGTCTGGAACCGTTCGAGGTGTTGGTGTTCGATGCCGAATTTTCCGCTCACGCCAAATAAAATCACACCGCGGTGAATTTTTCGGTTGACTCTGCACGGCATTTCTGCTTTAATGTCCACTGTAAGCATTAAACGTCCTACTTTCATGAAAGCATTCACTCTCATTCTCACCGTTGTGTGCGCCCTGAGCTTCAGCTCCTGCTGCTGCCAGTCGCAGCCCATGCCCAAGCTTCGTCCCCTGCCCGGCAACTGTGATGTTCCCCAACAGCAGTACGTGCCCGTGAAGGTGTGGACCACCAAGGGCAAGTGCAAGTAAGATTTCAGTCTTCATTCTTATCGGGACCGCCGGCTCCGCAAGGGCCGGTGGTCTTTTTGTTGCCTGTTGAAACCGGGCGGCGTTTTGCGCTTACAACCTGTATGAAACTGTTTGCCGCAGCACTGGCCTTGTGCACGTTGGGATTTGGGCAGGATTGCGTGGACGGGCAATGCGCCGTTCCCGCCGCGCCCGGTGAGGCGCAGTACGCCGTGTACTCGCCCGTGGGACAGAGCAAGATTGAGAACATCAGGCAGGCGCCGCGGCTCGACACGCTGGACGGCAAGACCATCGCCATTGTGGGTGGCAGCTTCATGGCATACGTCACCCACCCGGAGCTCAAGCGCCTCATCCTCCAAAAATACCCCAAGGCGAAGGTGTACGTGCTCAGCGAGGTGGGGTCCGCGGGACCCTGGCCGGGACCGGGCGTGGTGCGCGCGCAGAAGGACGAATTCGTTGCCAAGCTGCACGAGCTGAAGGTGGATGCCGTCATCTCCGGCAACGGCGGCTGCGGGCTCTGCACGCCCAAGGAGATGGGCTCATGCATTGCGGCGGAGCATGAGGGCATACCGTCCGTGATGATCGCCGCACCCGGCTTCACGGAGCAGGCGAAATTCGCCGCGCACGCGGCGGGCGTGCCCGTCCCGCGCGTGGCGGAGTACCCCGGTGCGTTCTCCGCGCACTCGCGCGACGAGCTGTTGGAAAACACCCGCAAGGTGCTGTGGCCGCAGGTTGAAAAAGCCCTCACCAAACCGCTGTCCGACAAGGAGCTGCCCAAGGACGACACCCTTTCCAAGAAGCGCGACGGCGTGGTGTTCCGCGGCTCGCTGGACCAGGTGAACGCCTACTTCGCGGAACAGGGGTGGAGCGACGGCCTGCCCGTGGTGCCGCCCACCAAACGCGCCATTGCGGAATTCCTGAAATACACGGATGCGGCGGCGGACGAGACGGTGGCGGTGGTGCCGCCGGCGCGGCGCGAGGTGAAGGTGCGGCACGTGGCGGCCAACGGCGTGATGGCGGGCTGCCCGCCGGAGTTCATGCCCATCCTGCTGGCGTTCACCAAGGCCATGGCCAACGGCGATTTCCGGCGCACGCTGGCCAGCACGCACGCCTGGACCCCGTACTGCTGGGTGAACGGCCCCGTCGCGCGCCAGCTCGGGCTGGACAACGGCCAGGGCGAAATCAGCGACCGCCGCAACGCCGCCATCGGCCGCTTCATCAACCTTGCCATGCTCAACTTCGGCGGCTACTACACCAAGCTCAACCGCATGGGCACCTTCGGCTATCTCATGCCCTGGTGCTTGGCGGAGGACGAGCCCGCCGCACTCGCCATCGGCTGGCAGCCCTACCACGTGCAGCACGGCATGCAGCTCAACGAGAACGCGCTCACCGCCGCCTCCGCACTCTGCTGGGGAAACAACCTCGCCCCCGCCTCCTCAGACCCGCAGGTCATCATGGAGCTCATGGCCTGGGACGCCACGGAAAAACAGCAGTTCGCCGTGGGCAGCGGAACACCGTGCGTCTACAGAACCATGCTCGTCACCGGCTACGTGGCGCGCGACCTCGCAACCAAGTACAAGAGCAAGGATGATTTGGAGAGGGCACTGGTGGCCACAGCGCGCGTGCCGCTGGAGCAGCGCGCCACCGCCAACTACTGGGCCAACCCGGGCAGCGCCTTCAATCCCGACACCTACTCCGTGGACGACCACGCCGACCGGATAGCGCGCGCCGAGGGCGCCGCGGAGACCGCCACCCCGGTGTGGTTGGAGTGGTGCGGCCTGGAGCGCCTGCAAACCGTTCCCGTGATGCAGGCGGGCAAGACCGCCATGCTGGTGACGGGCGACGCCAACCGCAACAAGACCATGTGCCTGCCCGGCGGCGGATACGCCACCGTGAAGATTGAGCTGCCGCGGGACTGGGACGCCCTCATGTCCAAGAAAGGCTACAAGCCGCTCAAGGCGTACCACCTGAAGCCGGGGGCCAAACCAGGCGCGCGCGCGGAAAAAATTGCGGAATTTTGAAAAACGTGCTTGCAAACGCGCGGATTTTTGGTTAAATGGGAGATGTCAAAACTCTAACCTCAACCAATCTAAAGCAACTTATGAAGAACATGATTTCTCGGTTCGCTGTTCGTGCATTCACATTCGGGATGCTTGCCGCCGCTGCCATCTCCACGTCCGCCTGGGCGCAGGAAGAAGGTGCAAAGGTCACTAAGAAGACCATGCTCGACCAATGGGTGATCGATGGTGGATGGACCATGATTCCCCTCGTGCTCCTGCTCGGCCTGACCATCTTCCTCATCGTCTACTGCTACCAGCAGCTCAAGGATGAGAAGTTCTGCCCGGAGGCCCTGCGCGTCCAGCTCATCGGCCTGATGGGCGAGTGCCGCGTGCAGTCCGCCATCAAGCTCGCCACGGAGAGCCCCACCTACCTTGGCCGCCTCGTCGCCTACGCACTGCCCAACATTGATGCCAACCGCACCGAGGACCTGGGCAAGGACGGCATCGAGGACGCCATCGCAGACTTCACCGCCAACGAGCGCCCGCAGAACATGAAGTACGTGGACATCCTGGCGCTGGCCGGCTCCATTGCCCCGTCCATCGGCCTGTTCGGTACGGTGCAGGGCATGATCATGGCGTTCGGCGTGCTGGCCACCACCGGCCAGGCCGACCCGAGCGACCTTGCAGGATCCATCTCCATTGCACTGCTCACCACCTTCTGGGGCCTGATCATCTCCATTATCGCCATCCCCGCGTTCTTCCTCTTCAAGAAGAAGGCTCAGGCGCTGGAGGCTTCCTGCATCAACGCCGTGGAAGAGATGGTCAACACCTCCATCAACGTCATCAACGCCGAAGCCCAGCTCGCCCGTATCCCGGAGGGTCTGGACGTTGAGGGCGAGGAAGGCGTGGAGGCACCCGCCGAGGAAGTCCAGGCCTAAGGCCTGCCCGCCCGTGAGGCCCGCCGCCCCATCCCGGCGGCGGGAGCAACCCCAAGCCACACTTTGACTCATGGCTAAGAAAAACGCAAGAGACCAAGAGGAAATCAAGGGCAACGTCAACATGTCTCCCATGATTGACTGCTGCTTCCTCCTCCTCATCTTCTTCGTGGTCAACGCCACCCAGATCACCGTCTCCAAGGACCCCAGCGTCCGCATGCCCAGCGCCATCACGTGCAATGACATGAAGGACGCCAAGGGCTGCATCGTCATCAACATCTTCAAGGATTTCGACAAGATGGACTCCGGCGCCCAGGAGAAGTTCCGCAAGAACTACAAGGGCAAGGCCGGCGTCATCTGGGGCGTGTCCGACAACACCAAGAGCGTCGGCTACACCGAGGACGAGGCCAACCTGCTGACCGAGTACGTGACCAAGGAAAAGGAGCGCATGAAGGCCAAGCACATGGAGGACAAGGACATCAAGATCTACCTGCGCGGCGACAAGGACGCGCCGTGGGAGCGGACGTGCAAGGCGATCCGCTGCGCGGCGAGCGCCGGCGTGTCCAACCTGGTGTTCGGCACGCTGCCCGCGAAGTAAAGAACCCGCAAATTCACCGAGACAATGGCAAGACACAAGAACATCCAGACGGAGGAGCAGGAAGATCCGGAGATGAACATCTCCTCCATGATTGACTGCTGCTTCCTTCTGCTCATCTACTTCCTGGTGGCCACCTCGCTGGTGAGCGAGAAGAAGCTGGACATCAGCATTCCCGCCCAGGAAACCACCAACTCCACGCCTCCCCCGCTGGAGCCCGGCCGCATCAAGGTATCCGCCGACGGTTCCGTGGTGTGGAACGGCGACATGACCGTGGGCGGCCCGTACGACCCCATGGTGAAGCCCAAGACCGCCGCGTTCCGCGAGCAGCGCAAGATGGACACCCTGGTGGAGTCCCTGAAGGCGCTGAACGACCAGGCGAAGGCTGCGGACACCACCCCCATCGTGATGGTGATGGGCGACCCGCAGGCACCGCACCAGCGCATCGTGGACGTGATGGCCTCGCTGGCAGAGGCGGATATCCACACCGTGGGCCTGAACACCACCGCCGGAGAGGAATAAGCAACCCGAAACCTCAATTTCAACCATTAGGGGAGGGGAGCCGGGCGGCGAACACCGCAGCTCCCCTCCTTTATTCACGAAACCCCTTCAAAACAACATCATCCCCATTATCATGAACAACCACATTACCGGAATTTCCGTGCTGGCGGCCATGGCCTTCACCGTGCCCTGCGTCTGCCAGGCCCAGGACCCCGTCTCCGCGCTCAAGCAGGTGCAGGACCTCGCCGCCGCTGGCAAGGTGCAGGACGCCGTGGACCTGTGCGACAAGATACTCACCAAGTTCGGCGACCCGAATTCGACGATAGCCAAGCAGTTCCGCTGGGTGCTGCCGTTCTACGCCTGGGAGAAGGCGGACACGCTGTACAAGGCGGCGGACTACGACGGCGCGTACAAGGCATACAAGGCGTATGCGGACAACAAGATGTTCACGGAGAAAGCCTTCATGGACGCGGTGAAGCTCAACGCGCCGCAGCAGTACGAGGTGTTCGACGCGCGGCGCACGTACGCGGTGTTCCAGCAGGGCCTGAGCCTGTACATGCTGGGCAGCGGCACGGAGGAGCAGGCCGGCGACAAGACCAAGCTGGAGGCCGCCATCCCGCTGCTGGAGGAATACTACGGCCTGCTGCAGAAGAACAAGGTGAGCGCGCTGGAGAAGAAGCAGAAGCTGGACGGCCGCGTGTGCTTCATGCTGGTGCAGGCGTACATGCTGCAGCCCACGCCGGACTTCAAGAAGGCGGGCGAGTACCTGGACAAGGCGCGCAAGGCCAAGGGCAAGCTGCCGGACGACATGGCCATGACCGGCCTCAACACCGTCGCCCGCATCGCCATGGAGCACCCGGAAACCGCCGGCTGGGTCTACAAGATCATCTCCACCAGCCCCGCCAGCTACAACATGGAGCCCGCACGCGCCGCACGCTACGCGGACAAGTATCTCAACAACGGCATCAAGGCCACCATGGCCACAGACAAGGCCATGCGCGCCAATGACACGGCATCCGCCGCGGAGGCCGCGCACTCCGCCAACTGCCTCTTCGCCCTGGTGCCGGACATGACCACCATCCGCGCCGCGCTGGCCGCGCAGAACAAGGCCATCGGCAAGTGCGCCAAGCCGTTCACGGATTCCGGCACGGGCGTGCGCATGGTGCCGGAGCATCCCAAGAAGCTCACGGAGGCGTACAAGAAGCTGGAGAGCGAGCACCGCGACCTGGACGGCTACGCCGTGCTCTCCACCGCCAACCTCGCCCTCACCCTGCAGAGCAACCGCCTCGCCAAGGCAGGCTACCAGATCATGGTGGACCGCTACAAGGACCTGGTGCAGACCGACAAGGACAACAAGACGGTGGAGATGCTCAACAACAACTACTTCCAGCTGGCCCAGCTCTGCTTCGCCACGGGCGACGAGGAGGCCGGCAACAAGTACATTGAGAAGGTGCAGGGCCAGGGCGACGACCTCGGCGGCGACAAGGCCAAGAACATCGCCGTCAACAAGATGAGCCGCCTGCTCAAGGACAAGGACTGGCAGGGTGTCATCCCCGCCGCGGAGGAGGTGATGAAGCTCTTCAAGGACGACGTGACCAACCAGTACTACGTGTCCGCGCAGTTCGCCATCATCGCCGCCCTGCACAACCTCAAGAACTACGAGGAGGTGGTGACCAAGGCAGAGGAGCTGCTCAAGGGCGGCGGCCTGGAGGCCGCCGGCAAAGGCGCCCTCAAGCCGGACAAGGCCAAGTACTACAACATGACCACCTTCTACTACCTCATGGACAGCCACATGAAGCTGGCCAGCATGGACACCAAGCACCTGGACGAGGCACTGAAGGTCTTCAAGCGCTACAAGGACCGCCACCCGGAGTACGACCTCAAGGAGAACGCCCTCTCCCCCAACATGCACTACGCCGCCGTGGAGTGCCTCACCCGCGCCGCACGCCAGGCTGAGGAGGCAGAGGCCGCCAAGATGAACCAGCAGGCACTCGCCTACTGCAAGACCATCGTGGAGCAGTGGCCGGACGGCGATTTCGCCCCCAACGCGGACCTGCAGGCCGCATCCATCCTGATTGCGGACCCGGACCAGACCGTGAAGCCGGAAGCCATCAAGATCCTGGAGCGCTGCGCGGACAACGCCAAGAAGCGCATGGACGAGAAGGGCAAGAAGGAGGACATCGTCTTCGCCAATGCCCTCTTCTGGCTGGATTCCTACGGCCTTGAAATCCCCATGGAGGGTGAGGACGAGGCCGCCACCGCCAAGCGCGTGGAAGGCTACAACGACCGCTTCTGGAACGAGGCCGACTACGAGGGCTGCGTGTACGCGCTTCCCGCCGCCTGCCTGCGCGTGAGCCGCGCGGACAAGGCCGGCGACGCCGATGCCGTCAAGACCGCCCTGGAGGGCCTGCGCAGCATCATCGTCCGCGAAGCCAACCACGCCTTCAAGAACAACAAGACCAACCCAGAGCTGGAGAAGGCCATCAACACGTACATCGACAAGTACATCGCCGGCGCCACCAAGTACAAGGACAAGGGCGTCATCCCGGAGAAGCAGACCCAGGACCTGGTGAAGGACTTCTCCGAGATCAGCTCCGAGGACAAGTACACCAACGCCATCCTGCGCATGGCCGTTATCAACGCCATGAACCAGGAGGTGGCCACCATCAAGGACGACCCCTCCAAGCGCGACGCCAAGCTGTTGGAGGTGGAGCGCGAGTTCCGCGACATGACCAACACGTTCAAGCCGGACGACCTCACCAGCTTCATCGCCGTCCAGGTGGGCGACTACCTCGTCAAGTACGTCTCTCGCTTCGACGACCCGTCCACCAAGCAGAACGAGATCGACATGGCCATCACCTACTACGACTCGGTGATCAACCGCCGCCGCGACCGCGTGGCGGAGGCCACCCTCGGCAAGGCGAACGCCCTCGCGTTCTCCAAGAACGCGGAGCAGCAGAAGGAGGCCATCAAGCTCTACGAGCAGGTCACCTCCGGCCCCGTCACCACGCAGACCATCCCCGCCATGAAGGGACTTGCGGAACTCTACACCCGCAACGGCAACTACGAGAAGGCGCGTGACGCCGCCGCGCTCTACCTCAAGAGCACCCGCGGCAACAACGACGAGCGCCTGCAGATGAACATGCTGCTCGGCAAGGCCTACAGCGAGTGCGGCGACATCAAGAACGCCCTGCTCACCTACATGAACGTGTTCAACCAGAACCGCAACAGGATCGGCTACTCCGCCCCCGCGTGCGTGGCCGCCATGGAGCTCTTCTGGAAGCGCAACAACCCCAGCTCCGGCGACCGCATGAAGGGCAACTTCAAGGCTTCCGACCGCTGGACCGCCTGGAGCACCGGCCAGAACTACGTCAACCTCATCAAGCGCTCCAAGCTGGAGGACAAGATGGCCGCATCCGACCGCGACGCCTACAACAAGGTGGTCTCCAAGGTGGCGGAATACGGCGCGGACATGGCCGTGCAGAAGGAGGACAAGGAAGGCAAGGACTTCCAGCGCAAACTCGAGAACAACTAAAACAATCCATCATTTGACACGATTATGAAGACTCGCAACATCATCGGTTTCGCCATCGCAGCCCTGGCAGGCGCCATCCAGCCCGCCACCGCACAGCAGCCCGGCGCCGTCCACCTCACCGCCGTCGTTCAGGCTCCCAGCCAGAAGCTCGGAACCGTCGAGCTCGTCGGCGCGGACGGCGACAACTACCAGTACAAGCAGAAGGGCACGGACACCATCCTGGCCCAGCCCGTTTCCGCGTGCAAGGTGTTCTACATCATGACGCCGGCGGACCTGGCGTCCGCGCTCACGGACTACCGCTCCGGGGAGCTTGCGGATGCGCGCAAGGCGCTGGCCGCCTGCCGCACCAAGTACATCGCCTTCGGCAACCTGCCCGGCAACCCCGCCACCGCGGCCGCCATGGCTGAGCTCAACTGCATTGTCCGCCAGATGGACTGGGGCGCCATCAACGGCGTCACCTCCGCCTTCCCCGGCGCCACCAAGCTCACCGGCGCGGACAAGCTGCGCTACCAGGCCGCCAAGGTCATGGCCGGCATGAAGGACGACGCCTCCGCGCTCACCGCCCTCAAGGCGGAGGTGGAGGACCTCATCAAGACCAAGGCCAAGTCCATGGATTCCGAGACCTACGCGTGGCTGCGCTATGCGCTGGGCCGCGTGTACGCCTCCAAGGTGCCCGCCGCGGAGCTGCAGGGTGAAATCACCCCGGAGCACCGTGCAGACGCCAGCAAGGCCGTGGACAACTACTGCCAGAGCGTGGTGGGCGTGCACGGCAACCTGTGGCCCATGCAGGAGGACGCGCTCATCCGCTCCCTGCACATCCTGGCGGCCATGCCCGGCGTGCCGGAGCACGTGGCCAAGGCGGGCAAGGTGCTCAGCGGCAGCGCGTGGAACGGGCTGCCCGCGGACTACCGCGATGCCGTGGCCATGGCGCACATGATGAAGAACGTGTACGACATGGCCGGCAAGGACCCGCTCATCGACAAGCTGGCGGACGCCTTCTACAACACCGCCAAGGACCGCGCCGCGGCCGATGCGGACCAGGCGGAGCAGCCCGCAGAAGGCCAGCCCGCAGAGGAACAGCCCGCCAAGTAAGGGCGCCGCGCGCATTCCATCCCGTTTCCGGCGGGGCCCCGCCATTGGGGTCCCGCCCTTTTTCTGCCAACAACCAACCAAGGAATTCTGAACGATTATGATAGACATGATTGTACGGCTCTACGACCTGCCTGCAGGCGCGCCCCTGCGCGCCGCGCTGGCGGAGAAAGGCGTGCTGCTGCGCCTTTGCAACCCGTATGAGCGCCACTGCCTCATCGACTTTGTGCAGCGCAACTTCAGCCCCAAGTGGGTGAGCGAGTGCAAGGTGGCCATGGGCCACCAGCCCATCGGCTGCTTCATCGCCACGCGCGACAAGGAAATCATCGGCTTCGTCTGCTATGACACTACCGCCCGCGGCTTCATCGGCCCCATGGGCGTGGGGGAAAAGGCGCGCGGACTCGGCGTGGGGAAAGCCCTCATGGTCACCGCGCTGGAACAGCTCCGCAACATGGGGTTCGCCTACGGCATCCTCGGCGGCGCAGGCCCCGTGGA
>JAKSOT010000077.1 GCA_024405455.1 Akkermansia sp.
GCGGCCTTGGTCTTGGCCGCCTCGAAATCCGTCATCCATTCGGCGCAGAACGCCGGGGCCACCAGGGCTGCGAGCCCCACTGCGGTAAATGTCTTGCTAAACATGCACGCAGTATATGCGTACACGCGCACGCCCCGCAAGCCCAAAAACGCGGGCTGACATACTTTGCGGCGCGGGTTCGCCGCCAGTGCTGCATGCCGGTTCCGGCGCGCGCGCGGAAAAACCTTGACTTGACACGCGCAACCCGCTAGGATGCCAGCATGAGAACGGCAGCATCCCGTTGGAAGTTGGTTATGGCCTCCCTGGCATTCGCCGTGGCCGCGCCCGCTGTGGCGCAGGACGCGGCGGACGACCCGTTCCTGCAAGCCATGATGCAGGACGAGCAAAAGGCTACGGAGGAAAAGGTGGAGCAGGCCAAGGAAGCGCCGCAGGCCGCCGAGCAGGCGGAGGCGTCCGTGCAGGCGCCCGCCAGGCCCGTCACCCTGGACGATTCCAGGGCCATGGCCAGGCGGGATGCCACGCCCATGCTGGACAACGCCGCCGTGATGCGCGAGCTGGGTCCCACCACGGGACTCTTCAACAACGATGCCGCGTTCGACGGCAAGACCGTCACCCGCGTGGAGTTCCGCTACGCCGGGCACAGCAACCTGCCGGAAAGCCGCCTGCGCGACGTGGTGCAGACCCGCCAGGGCGGGCGCTACCTGTCCACCCGCGTGAACGCGGACCTGGAGCGCCTCATCACCACGGGCGTGGTGGATTCCGACACGCGTGTATCCGTCACCCCGGAGGGGAACGGCGTGGCGGTGATATTCGATGTGCGTGCGTCCAGCGTGCTGGCGGGCGTGGGCTTCACCGGCAATCGCCGCTTCAACGAGAAGGAGCTGCGCGAGGCCATCCAGCCGGACAAGGACAAGGGCAAGCCCGGCCTGGCTTCCGGCCTCATCATCAACGACAAGTCGCTCGCCCGCGCACGCGCCGAGCTCGTGAAATACTACCAGGAGTCCTTCTACCCGGACACGCAGGTGAACTGGCAGACGCGCTCCACCGCCAACGGCGCGTACAAGGACGTCATCTTCAACATCAACGAGGGCCCGCGCCAGGCGATGGCGTACATCCGCTTCAAGGGCAACCGCGCGTTCGACGCGGTGCAGCTGCGCCAGCTGCTGGAGACGAAGGAGTACGGCCCGCTCTTCTCAATCATCACGTCCTCCGGCCGCATCGACCGCGAGAAGGTGGAGGACGACCTGCAGGCCATCATCAAGCACTACCGCAACTACGGCTACCTGCGCGCGCGGATAGCGGACGTGAAGTACTCGTACACGGGCGGCACCACGTTCTGGTACACCGGGGCCAAGAAGGTGATGATGGAGGTGCAGATTGAGGAAGGCCCGCGCTACGAGGTGCAGAACGTCTCCTTCGGCCCGCTTTCCGTCTACACCCCGCAGCAGCTGGAGCCCGGCCTCAGCATGATCGGCGGGGATATCTACTCCCTCCAGAAGGTGTCCGACGACGTGGAGATGATCCGCAAGTACTACGGCGCCAAGGGCTACGCGGATGCGGAGGTGCGGCCGGACATCACGGAGGTGGGCGTGCGGCCGGACGGCACGCACCTGGTGAACATCCGCTACAACGTGACGGAGGGCGGGCGCTACCTGGTGGGCCGCATCAACGTGCGCGGCAACACCAAGACCAAGCAGCACGTCATCCTGCGCGAGCTTCCCCTCAAGCCCGGCCAGTACCTCAACTCCGTGGACCTGGAGACCGCCCGCAAGCGTTTGGAGCACCTCAAGTACTTTGATGCCGTGGAGGTTTCCGAGGGCTACTCCGGCAACAGCGGCTACCGCGACATCAACATCAACGTGCACGAGACCATGACCGGCAACGCCACCTTCGGCGTGGCCTTCTCCTCCATTGAGAGCGTGTACGTCTACACCACCATCACCCAGTCCAACTTCAACCTGGGCGGCATCTTCGGCAACTCGTTCGTGGGCGGCGGCCAGCGCCTCACCCTGAACGGCAAGCTGGGCACGGAGTACAAGAGCGCGTCCATCTTCCTGCTGGAGCCGTGGTTCCTGGACCGCAAGCTGCAGCTGGGCAACGAGGTGTACTACTCGGATTCCACATACCTGAGCGACTACTACCGGCAGAAGAACTACGGGTATGCGCTCACGCTGCGCCGCGGGTTCGCGGACCTGCACTCCGTGCGCTTCGAGTACCGCATCGAGCGCTTCAACATCGAGCCCCAGAGCAACCCGCCCGCCTTCTTCCGCGAGCAGATGGGCAACTACAACCGCAGCCGCTTCGAGCTCGGATACGAGTTCGACTCGCGCGATGCCGTCATCACCCCCCGCAAGGGCGGCAACTTCGACATCCACGGCAACTGGAGCGGCCCCGGCAGCACCGTGCAGACCTACGGCATGGGCGTGGCCGCATCCTACTTCTACAACTCCATCTGGGACTCCATCTTCAGCGTCACCATCGGCGGCGAGACCGTCAAGGCCGTGGACAGCGACAAGGAGGTGCCCATCTTCGAGCGCTGCTACCTGGGCGGCCCCACCAACCTGCGCGGCTTCCGCTACCGTGATGTCGGCATGGTGGACCGCGAGTACGCGGGCGACGAGACGATGGGCGGCAACAGCTCGCTCTACGCGCAGTTCGAGGTGACGATTCCGCTCATCGAGCGCATCCGCTTCGCCACGTTCATCGATGTCGGCTTCGTGCACGAGGACAGCTTCGACTTCAAGCTGCAGGACTTCGCGTCCGACTACGGTTTCGGCCTGCGCGTGAACCTGCCCATGGGCCCGCTGGCCGTGGACTACGCCATCCCGATTTCCGCCAACAACGCCGTGGAGAAGAAGGGCCAGTTCCAGTTCTACGTGGACTACAAGTACTGACACCCCACCACCGGCAATGCGGGCGCGGTTGCGGGGAATCCTCCGTTGCCGCGCCTCTTTGCCTGATGCCTGAACACAACCGTGTGCGCACGCTACAAAGCCTCTGAACAGGACAGCGCCCCCTCCCCGCGGCGGGGCAGGGCGGCCGCGCGCCCGCAGGCAGCGCCGAAACCCCGCGTGCGCGCCAACCATCCCGCCCAGGAGGAACAGCCGGAGGACGACTACGACGACGCGCCGGAGGTGGACCCCGGCTATGTGGAGGAGCCGCCGCGCCGCGTGCGCAGCAGCCGTCCCCGCCGCGTTCCCATGCCCACCCGCGAACCGTACGACGACGCGGATGCCGGCTACCCGGCGGATGCATTCGGCACGCCCAACCCGCGCCGCGAGTACCGCCACTACCCGTCCGCGGACGAGAACCCGCTCAACGAGTTTGCGCGCCCGCCGAAGAAGGGGATGGGCTGCGGCGGGGCCATCTTCCGCGTCATCACGCTGCCGTTCCGCATGATAGCGTTTTTCACGCGTGCGCTGCCCAAGCTCATCCTGTGGCCGCTGCGGCTGCTCATCAGCGCGGCGTTCGTGGGCGGGTTCTTCCTGGTGGTGCTGGCCATCGTGTACGGCATGAAGGCGGACCGGTACGACGTGACCCAGATCGAGCGCATGCCGGAGCGCAGCATCGTGCTGGACCGCAAGGGCAAGGAAATCGGCACGCTGCACGGCGAGAACCGCCGCAGCATCACCAAGCTCCACGAGGAGGTGCCCCAGCACTTCATCGATGCCCTCATCCTCCAGGAGGACCGCTCCTTCTACGAGCACGGCGGCGTCTCCATCCGCGGCCTGGGGCGCGCCGTCATGCAGGTGGTCAAGCACCACCGCACCACGCAGGGCGCCTCCACGCTCACCATGCAGCTCGCCAAGAACACCTACAACCACCGCCTCCGCAACTTCGACGCCAAGTTCACCGAAATCGCCCTCGCGCGCCGCATCGAGTCCACGTACGACAAGGACACCATCCTGCTCTGCTACATCAACCGCGTGTTCTGGGGCCACACCTTCCTCGGGCTCAAGCAGGCCGCACACGGGTATTTCGACAAATTGCCGCGCGACCTCACCATCGGCGAGTCCGCCATGCTGGCGGGCATCGTCTGCTCCCCCAACGAGTACTCGCCGTACCGCAACCCGCGGTTCGCGCAGGTGCAGAGGGACAAGGTGCTCAAGCTGATGGTGGACCACGGCAAGATCACCCCCGCGCAGTATGAGGCCGCGCTGAGGGAACCCATCGCCACTCGCCGCCCGGAACCCATGGGCACGGACAACTACGCCCTGGACCTCATCCGCAGCGAGGTGGACCACATCCTGGAGATGCTGGACACCTCAGAGCAGCGCGTGAAGTCGGAGGCCGTGGTCTCCGGCGGCCTGCGCGTGCGCACCACGCTGGATGTGGACCTGCAGACGGATGTGATGAAGGAGCTGGACCGCCGCCTGGTGGACATGTTCGAGAAGGCCAGGAAGCCGCTGCACCAGACGCGCGCGCAGTATCAGGCCGCGCTGGCCGCCGCCACGCCGGAGCAGGCCGCACGCATGCGCCCCGCCTACATCCAGGCCGCATGCGTCATCATCGACAACGCCACCGGCGCGCTCATCGCCGTCATCGGCGGGCGAGACAGCTCGGAATCCCCGCTCAACCGCGCCGTGCAGAGCCGCCGCCAGGTGGGCTCCATCTTCAAGCCCATCGTCTATTCCACGTTCTTCGACAAGGGAGGCAGCCCGGAAAGCATGCTCTCCGACGACGCCATCCAGCCCGGCGAAATCAAGGGCGGCAAGAACTGGCGCCCCGGCGACGCGGGCGGCAGGTTCACCGGCATGCATCCCGCGGGTTGGGGCCTGCTCAAGAGCCGCAACACCATGTCCGTGCGCGCGGGCAACCGCGCCGGGCTGCAGAACGTGGTGTCGTCCGCCCTGCTGGCGGGCTTCCCGCGTCCCACGCGCTCGCCCGGCCCCACCATCTTCCTGGGCACGTGGGAGGCCTCCCCGCTGGAGGTGGCCGGCGCGTACACCGCCTTTGCCAACGGCGGCGTACGCCCCACACCGTACATCATTGAATCCATCACGGACGCCAACGGCCGCGTCATCTGGCAGAACGCTCCCTCCGCCCGCCGCATCTTCTCCCAGCAGACCACACGCGCCACCTCCGCCATCCTCCAGCAGATCACCAAGCCCGGCGGCACCGCCGGCAGCATGCAGCGCCTCGGCTTCAAGCACCCCTGCGGCGGCAAGACCGGTACCACCAACGGCTACACCAACGCCTGGTTCTGCGGATTCACCTCCAACCTCACCGCCGCCGTTTGGGTCGGCTTCGACCGTCCCGCCAAGATTGCCGACCGCGCCTACGGCGGCACCGTGGCCCTCCCGCTCTGGGTGGGCGCCATGCAGTGCGCCGCCGTCCGCGGATACGCCATGAAGGACATCCGCACCACCCCCGCCAAGGGACACACCGGCGGCGTGCGCCTCTGCCGCGTCTCCGGCATGCTCGCCCACTCCGGCTGCGAGTACGAGGGCGAGGCCTACACCGAAACCATGGCAGACCCCTCCGTCAAGCGCTCCCTCTGCACCATCCACGAGGAACTCGCCGAAGACACCGACACCGGTGAAAACGACGATATCGCCGAGGACCCCAACGACATGTTCGACATCGACGACACCGCCGAGGAGATTTACAATTGACAATCATTGCCATCCCATAGCGCTCCGATAGAGGAACGCCAACCCGCATGGTGGCGGGGTGTGGGTTGGGAAAATCAGAAATATGGGGTTAGGAATTCGGTTGCATGTGATCGAAAAATTGGGAGAAAGGTGTGGTTGGTATACAATGATTGGTGCCAACGAGCGCGGTTAGTGAGCGGGCGTTGGCGCTCATACGCCCCGCCATTCGGCGGGGTTGCCTCACCGCCGCCTCACGGCGGTTCGCCCTGCGGGCAGCCACATGCGTGGCTGGCTAATCGCCCTTACCGCGCCGCAAGCGGCGCGCCCCTTCGGGAGCCGTCAGGCGCTTTCTCTGCCGAGACGTCTATCGTGGTTACCCCCAGGCCTCTATTAATCCGCTGTGGTAAAAGGGAGGCGTTCAAGGTATCATACCTTGCGCCGGCGTGGGTTTCCGTATAGGCCATGCGGAAACCCACGGCCCGGATGCCTTCCGTCCCCAGGCTAGTGCTGAAAAACGCACGTGCGGAAGTCGGGAAGCTCCGGGCCACCGCTGGTGCGGGCCGGCAACTTCGGCATTGTGAAGTCCAGCAACGTTCCGGAACCGACCACGGGCACGCTGAGCCTGCTTGCGCTTGCGGCTCTCGCCGCCCGCCGCCACTAATGTACAAAGTACAAATCATAAGTTAGGCGGCTACGCCGCGAAGATTATCAAGGTCCATCTGGCATACTGCCAGATGGGCCTTTTGCGGGGTTGGCTGATGCCGACCAACCACCTTCATGGGCACCAATCATTGCATCCCTCCACCCCCGTTACCACCAATCAATCCACCCCCAACACCCGCGCGGCCTCGCCGCGGCGCATGCCTCGGCGTAGCGGCACGCGATTAGGATAAGCCGGGGCACGCGCTCCAGGCGGCGCGGAGCATGGAGGCGTAGACGGCGCGGCGGGGTATTTTCACGCGTTCCGTGCCCTTGCGGGCGCGGATGAGGCGCAGGGTCTTCACTCCCAGCAGGGCGGGCAGCATGCTGGCGAAACGCAGGCGGAAGCCGCCGAGGCGGCGCGCGTAGTCGATGCCGTCCGCCAGGTAGCGTTCCGCGCGGTCGGCCCACACGGCGGGGTCGGAGGCCAGGTACCGGCGGCCGCGTGCGGCGTCCTCCTGCAAATCGCGCAGGATGTTGACGAGTTGCAGTCCCTTGCCGTAGCGGATGGCGGCCTGGCACATGATTTCCACCCTTGCGGCAGGGCAGAAAGCGTCGCCCAGGGACTCGCGGCCGAGGCGGGTCCAGAACTCGCCCACGCAGCCGGCCACGCGGTGGGCGTAGAGGTCGGTCATGGCGTCGTCCGCCACGGCGGTGCAGTCCGCGGTGAAGTGGGTGAGGTCCCAGAGCTGGCCCTCGATGATGGTGGCGAGGACGCCGCGGATGAGTTCGCGCTGGCCATCGGGCGCGGCGTCCAGCTCCTGCAGCAGCTGCGGGAAGCGGTGCAGCAGCTCGGCCTCCGCCGGCTTGTCCTGCGCGGGGGCGAGGCGTTCCGCCAGGGTTTGGCAGAGGGCGGCGGCGTCCTCACCGTCCCCGGCAATGGTGCCGGCCATGCGGCGCAGGGCGTCCGCGCGCTCCTGCACGGCGGCGGTGGAGGTGTCGGCCACGCTGTCGGTGGCGCGTGCGAGCATGTAGGCCAGGGCCACGGCGTCCCGCATGGCGGGCGGCAGCCACGCCATGCTCAGATAGAACGAGCGGGAAACGCCCTTGAGCAGCTCGCGGTCCATGGATTGAATCAGCTGAGGTGCCGCAGCGCGCCGCGGATCAATTCGTCGGTCTCCGCCTGCGGGTTGTCCTTCACGAGGTTGGCGATGGTCTTGCGGGCGTCCACCTGCTTGAAGCCGAGGGCGACGAGTGCGAGCTCGGCGTCGGCGGCGGCTTGTGTGGTGGTACCCTGCTGCTGGGCCTCCCAGGTGGAGGCGAGGCCGACCTTGTCCTTGAGTTCCAGGATGATGCGTTCTGCGGTTCGCTTGCCCACGCCCTTGGCGCGTGCGATGGCCTGGACGTCTCCGTTGACGACAGCGACCTTGAAGGTGTTGACGTTCAGGCCGCTGAGGATGGAGATGGCGGTGGCGGGGCCGATGCCGCTGACGCGGTCGATGAGCAGGCGGAAGATGTCCCGCTCTGCATCCGTGGCGAAACCGTAGAGCACCTGGGCGTTCTCACGCACGTGCATGTGGATTTTCAGTTTGACGGGCTGGCCCTCCATGGGGTTGAGCGCGTCAAAGGTGGAGAGCGGCACCTGGACCTCGTAGCCCACGCCGTTCACATCCACCACCAGGCACTGCGGCATGGCCTCCGCAACTGTTCCTCGCAAGAATGAAATCATGGATATGGTGGCATTATAGCGCAGGGGGGCGCGCGTGCAAGAAAAAACAGGCGGCGGAATTGGCTTGAACCCGGCGCGGGTTCTGGTAAAATGACGGGCGTTGCCGATTGCCATGAAAACGACAATAGCCAGAACAGCATTGCTTGCCGCCGCCGGATTCGCGCTCGCCGCCTGCCAGCAGGGGAACGGCGCGCTCAGCCAGGGGGCCGTGCGCGCCACGCTCGCCGCCAACACCCTGATGGTCACGCCCTCCGAGCCGTACTGGCTGCAGGAGGCCGGGGAGCGGCACAAGCTCACGGATGCCCAGCGCACGCAGCTGCGCGCCCTGCTCAAGAACGCGCAGGTGCGCGAGGTGCCCGACTCCATGTACCGCTCCGCAGAGGAGGGCAACCGCTATGATTCCTCCAACATGATTTTCTACATCTACGGCAGCAACGCACAGTGCCTCGGCGCACGCGTGGTGGGCCAGCGCGTGATGCTGGACGACCTGCAGCTGGACGTTGCCACGCAGCAGAAAATCTACACGCTGCTCAAGCCGCAGCTGGTCAAACTCTTCAAGAAACTGCCCTGACGCCACGGCAGAACCCTCCCCGGGAGCAGCATGAACCAGAACCCGTACAACCTCACCCCGCAGAACGCCATGAGGCGGCCGGAGAGCCATTTGGCCGCCGCCATCCTGGTGACCATCTTCTGCTGCATGCCGCTGGGCATTGTGGCCATTGTGAAGGCGGCGGGGGTGGACAGCGCGTGGACGGTGGGCGACTACGAGAAGGCGTGCCGCGATTCTGTGAGCGCGTGGCAGTGGATCACCTGGTCCGTGTGGGTCGCGCTTATTCCCGTGGCGCTGGCGGCCCTGGTGGCCGCGGCGGATTTCCTCATGCACTAACCCCCACAACCATCCCCCATGAACGAACAACCCTACAACACTCCCCCCAAGCCGGACAACTACCTTGCCTGGAGCATCCTGGTAACCATCTTGTGCTGCCTGCCCTTCGGCATTGTGGCCATCGTCAAATCTTCCAAGGTGGACTCGCTGTGGGTCACGGGCAACTACGCAGAAGCCGCCGCCGCGGCCAACGAGGCCAAGAACTGGTGCATCATCGCAGCCGTGTGCGGCGTGGTGAGCGGCACGGGATACACACTCCTCACCCTTCTCTAACCCAGGCGCGAGACAGCGGAGAGAATGGCGGCGGGGTACAGGATGTGCTCCTGCACCTGGATGCGCGCGTGCAGCGTCTCCGGGGTGTCGTCGGGCAGCACGGGCACGAACGCCTGCATGATGATTTCCCCGCTGTCCATGCCTGCGTCTACGTAGTGTACGGTGCAGCCGGTCTGCTTCACCTTGGCATGCAAAGCCTGGGTCCAGGCCTCCACACCGGGAAAATTCGGCAGCAGGGCGGGATGGATGTTGAGGATGCGGTTGGGGAACGCGCGCAGCAGCGGCTCCTTCACCAAACGCATGAAGCCCGCCAGGCACACCATATCCACCCCCAGCCCCGTGAGGCGCTGCGCCACGCGCTCCTGCTCCTCCAGCGGAAACTTGTTCTTGTAGCCCGCGCAGTCCATCACCTCCGCGGGAACGCCGCGCTGCCGCGCACGTTCCAGGATGCGCGCGTCCGCATGGTCGGACAGCACCAAGACCACCTCCGCATCCAGGCGGCCGTCGTCGATGGCGTTGAAGATGGACTGGCAGTTGGTTCCAGAACCAGAACCCATAATGGCCAGACGGACTTTTCTCATAACTTCGCGAGCATAGCCCATCACCGCCACATTGTCAAACACGAAATTTTCTGCACGCACCGCATGCGCACTGCGCGAGGCGCTCTTCCACATCATTGCCATCCATAAAATTCGGCACGCTGTCAGATTTAATGGGTGGCCGAAAAAACGCTCGGAGAGATGCAATGGGACGGCAATGATTTGGGATTGGCAAATTCGCGGGCGGGTTACCAAATCCAGTGGGCGTTCCAGTAGTTGAGCAGGGTGAGCAGGAGCATGCCGCCGCCCACGTAGAGCATGCACGGCCACACGCGGCGGCGCAGGCAGAGCAGCGTCACCGCCAGCAGCGGCAAAAGACCCGCCAGCGTTCCCAGGATGATGCCAAACACACGTCCCATACACCCCTATTAAGCACGTTCGAGACGGTTTTGTGCGAAAAAATGAAAAATGACGAAAAAACCGTCACTGCACCCACTTACCGACGCCTTGGGGGAGGTGGCCGTCGCCCACGGGCTGGTAGCGGGTGGATTCGGTGTTGCCCCACATGGGCGCGCCGGTGGCCTGCTTCCACTTCTGGCTCATGCTGCAGCCGGTGTAGCAGCCGTAGCTCCAGCACTCCGCGTTGGGGGCGAAAATGCCGGGCTTGAGGCGCTTGGCCAGGTCGTTCTCATGCATCCACACGGTGGAGGCGGCCACGAGGAAGTTGCTGTAATCCAGCATGAAGGCGTAGGGGTTGGAATGGCCGAAGTAGTAGAAGTGGGTGATGCGGTCGTTGCCGCGGGCGGCGGTGTTGATGGCCTTGTACATCTGGTCCATGGTGTCGAAGAACACCAGCTTCACATGGCGCTTGGCGGCCAGCTCGCGGATGCGGGCGAGGTAGTCGGTTTTGTTTTCCTTGCCGCGGGTGACGTATGCGGGGCGGTACACCAGCCACACAATTTTTGCCTGCGGGTCCTTGGCGAGGGTGATATCCATCTGAATGGTGGAGGCGCGCACGAAGTTGGCCCACCAGTTGTCATGGGCGAGCGGGCCGCGGTCGTTCTCCCAGGAACGCAGTGCCACGCCCCCGGTCATGACCACCTGCACCGCCTGGGCAGCCGGGCAAAGTCCCAGCAACGCCGCAGCCAACATGATGCGCTTCCAATTCTTCACGCCGCAAGCATACCGCCGCATGCCCGCCATGTCAAGGCATCATGATTGGTACAAACACACCCGCCGTTCAATGGATGGCCTCCTGCAGGGATTGCAGGTAGTCCGCCACCGGCCCGGAAAGCAGGGCGGGCGCGTTCTCGCCCAGGCGGAAACGCCAGCGCATCAGGTCGCGCAACAGGCCCAGGTGGACCTCCGGCCTTTCCTCTGGTACCAGCAGCATGATGATGAAGTTGGCGCGGCCCAAATCCCGGTCGATGCCCGCGGCGGAGCGTGCGGCGTACACGCCGGGGCGCTGCAGGCCGGGGATGCGGCCGTGCGGCACGGAAAGCCCTTGCGAGACGAAGGTGGGCTCCAAATGCTCCCTCTCCAGGGCGGCGGACACGGCGGCCTGGGCGTCCGGCAAGCCCATCATGGCGGCGAGCTCGCCGGCCATCAGGCTCACCACCGCATCGCGGTCCGGGAGTTCCGGCAGCTCCGCCTCCCTCACGAAGATGAACGGGGCCG